>CAZONY010000059.1:0-10779 GCA_964581215.1 uncultured Chitinophagaceae bacterium
CGTGGCCGATTCGGCCGCCCCGGCCCCGCTGTCCATCGCACCGCAGCATGGGGTGGTGCAGGTCGCGGCGACCACCGACATGCCGGTGACGCAACCGCTGGCCTTTCCGGCAGCGCCGTTCACGGCCGTTCCCGGCAGACCGATCCCGGCTCCGGCGCGGGCCGCCAACGCTCCCGGCACCGAGGCCCCGGAAGCCGCCGAGATTCGCGGCATGATGCACCGCTACCTCGAAGCCTTCAACAGCCACGACACCATCGCCCTCGCCTCGCACTGGAGCCCGGCGGGTGAGAGCGTGGATCTCGACTCGGGAGAGACCACCCGCGGACGTGACGCGGTCGCCGGCGTGTTCGCCACGCTCTTCGCCAGGGATTCCGCGGCCTCCATCGACATTCAGATCGATTCGGTGAAGCCCGTCCGCGCCGACGTGGCCGTGGTCGATGGCGTATCGCTGCTGTCGTTCAACGACGCCTCGCGGGCCGCCAGCCGGTTCTCCGCCGTCGTCGTCCGGGAAAACGGCCGGTGGGTGCTGTCGAGCGTCCGCGAGTCGGCGACCCCCGTGGAATCGGTCCGCGGCCCGCTGGAGCAGCTCGACTGGTTGGCCGGATCGTGGGAAAGCCTCGGCGGCGAGGCGGATGGTGCCAGCCGCTGTGCAGTCCGCTGCTCGTGGAACGCGGGGCGTTCGTTCCTCAGCCGGAGCCACGTCGTCGCCACGGCCACACCGTCGGGTACCGCCGGCGACGGCATTCCGGCGCTGCTCCCCGTGGACGGCTCGGCTCGCGAGATCTCCGAGATCATCGGCTGGGATCCCGGTCGTGGCCAGATCCGGTCATGGGTGTTCAGTTCGGATGGGCGGTTCGCCGAGGGCGCGTGGACCCGGTCCGGCGACGCCTGGCAGGTGCGGTACGAGGGCCGGGGTGCCGACAGCGGCGCCACCTGCACCATCACCATCGAGCGGCCCGGCCCCGACGAGATCGTGACTCGGGCGGAGCCCGCGGCGTTGGCGGAGATCCTGCCGCCCGTCACTGACTTTGTCCGCACCGCCTACCCCGGCCTGTAGGGCAGCATCCCACGCGGTCACCGGTTTCCCTCATGCCCCGGCTCCTCGACCGCCTCGCCAACGCCTTTCCGGTCTGGGTGCTCGTGGCCTGCGGACTGGCCCTGGTCGAGCCGCGGCTCTTCACCTGGTTTCATGGCCCGGCGATCGTGATGGGCCTGGCCGTGATCATGCTCGGCATGGGGATCACGCTCACGCTCGACGACTTCACCCGCGTGGCCTCCCGCCCGGCGGCCGTGGCGACCGGTTTCGTGGCCCAGTTTCTCATCATGCCGATGGCGGGCTGGCTCGTGGCGACGGCCTTGCAGCTCCCCACGCCCTTCGCCGTCGGCCTGATCCTGGTCGCCTGCTGCCCGGGCGGCACGGCGTCGAACGTCGTGACCTACATCGCCCGGGCCGACGTCGCCCTCTCGGTGTTGATGACGACCTGCACCACGCTCGGCGCCGTGGCGCTCACGCCCCTGCTGACGAAGTTGCTCGCCGGCCGGCTCGTGGCCGTCGATGCCTGGGGCCTCTTCCTCTCGACGCTCCAGGTCGTCGTTCTGCCGGTGGCCGCGGGCGTCGGCATCAATCGCTATCTGCCGGGCGTGGTGCGGACCGTGCTTCCCGTGGCGCCGCTGGTGAGCGTGATCACGATCGCGCTGGTCTGTGCGAGCATCGTCGGCCAAAACGCCGCGGCCATTCGCGAGTTCGGCCCGCAGCTGCTCCTGGCCGTCACGCTCGTCCATGGGCTCGGGTTTGGCGTCGGCTACGCATTCGCCCGGGCGTTCGGCTACGACCGCATCGTGGCCCGGACGATCTCGATCGAGGTCGGGATGCAGAATTCCGGGCTCGGGGTCGTGCTCGCCCAGAAGCATTTTCCGGCCGAGCCGCTGACGGCGGTGCCCTGCGCGATCTCGAGTGTCGTGCACTCGGTGGTCGGCAGCCTGCTGGCCGGGTGGTGGCGGAGATGCGGGCCCGCCCCTACTTCCGCGAACCCTTCGACTGCGTCGCCACCTGCGGCCGCTTGACGACGTAGACCCGCGGATCGTCCACCACCCACGGCGTGCTCCAGCTCTTGCCGTCGTCCATGGCGCAGACGTTATAGAAGAAGGTCTTCACCCACTCGGTGCGGTAGCCGTAGGGATACTGCGACGTGATGTGGTCTTCCATCGTCAGATCATCGACGCCGGGGCTGGCGAAGTAGTGCACCATGCCGTCCGGCGAGAACGACAGGCCCAGCGTCCACCAGCCGAGTTCCGTAATCTTGGGCCCCTGCACCTCCAGGCCACGCTTTCCGGCCCGGACGAGGACCGATGCCGAGGGCTCCGTGATCTTGGCCTTTTCGTTCTTCGGCTCGAAGCTGATGAACATTCCCGGCCAGTACTCCTCGACGCCGAACCGGCCCTCGTCGGGATGGTCATCCGCGGTGATGATCGCGTGGGTGAAACATCCGGCTCGGAAGCCGAAGGAGGGCCCGCGTCGCTGCTCCCATTGCTCGAAGGGGGGCAGATAGACGCGGGTGACGATGCTGGGGCTATCGAGCACCGACAGGCCGCGGCTGGCGGCCTTCGTCATGCTGAAGATCAGGTCGTCCTGCTGCATCTGGTAGGTCACGCGGCCGGGGATGCCGGCGCGGAGCGTGGCGATGAGCATCCCGTGCTCACTGCCCTCGAGGCCAGGAGACGGCAGCGGCACCCGCTTCACCACGTCGGGAATGCCCCGCTTCGGGCCCTCGAACCACATGCCGTTGGTGCTGCGGGCGAGCGGGCCGCGGATTCGCTTATCCTGCTCCTCGGAGCTCTTCGGGTGGCGATAGTTCATCGCCCACTTCTCGTCTTCGAAGGTATCGGTGCCGTACTGGATGGCCGTGCCCGTGCCGGGTACGAGCACCGGCTTCTTTTCCACCGGAGGCTGCGGCGTAGCCGGCTTCGCTGCGACCCGCGGCGCGGCTTTCGAGTTCGGCGCGGCCTCGACGGTTCCCACCACACCGCAGGCCACGATCATCCCCAGCACCAGCACGCCGCGTGTCATGACGATTCCCCTCGGATGCAGGCGGGCGAATCCGCCTGTTCCGGAGGGTTATCGAGCCGGCGCGGCCGTCCTATCCACTCCGCTCGCGACCCGCCGACAGCTCACCCCCGCCTCGCGCGACCCACCAGATTGCCGCGCTCGCCGAAACGTCAGGCTCGGCCACAAGGGGCGTGCGCCGCCGCGGCTTTGGTTGTGTCCGGCTACCAGCCGACTTGGATCGTGTTGTTCGACCAGCTGCCGCCGCTTGACCGGGAGACGGGCGCCGACGCCCCCCCCGAGCCCCCTCCGCCCCATCCGATCGACCGCCACGGGTCGGGACCGGTGAACGTGCCACCCGGCAGCTGGATCACCCAGGGGCCGGCCCCCCGCGACATCCTCGTGAAGGCCTCCTGCATCTGCCGCTGCTGGATTTCCAGCTGGCGGCGACGCCGCCTTCGTTCGGCCTCGGCGGTGGCGGCGGCGTAGGCCTCCTTCGCCATCCGGGCGGCTTCGGCCGAGCTCCTGATCGAGTCCTCGTACCGCTGCTGCGAGAGCAGCGCCTTGGCGGTTTCGAATGCGGCCGTAGCCGACTGCACGTTTGCCGAAACCCCCTCGGCATACCAGGCGGCCACCCGCCGCACGAGGCTGTCCACCTCCTCGAGATCATCGATCGCCTGCCGTGCCAGCCGCTCGTCCTCGGCGGCGAGGTCGGCAGCCCGGGCCGCAGCGGCGTCGGCGGCATCGAGCACCTGCGTCACCTGCCGCAGGTCGGGCAGCGGCGTCGCCAGGCCGTGATCGGCCACCTCGACGAGACGCCCCGCCTCGCGGCACCGTTCATTGGCCCTGACACGGTCGGTCCGCTGGTGGGCAAGCTGGCGGGCGAGGTCGGCCACGCGGGCCTGCACGGCGTCGCGCCGCGGCGGCAATGACGCCCGCAACTGATCGAGTTCGGTACGGCGGTCGATCGATGCCTGGTAGCAGTCCTCGGCCCATTCCTCCTGGCGCACCGCCTCCTCGACGAGCGCCACGGCTCGGAAGTAGTGCTGCCGTGACGGATCGGCCGCAGCCTGGGCCTCCGCCACCAACGGCTTCACTCTCTGCACGGCCTCGTCAGCCTTGCCGATGTTGTCGGCCACGTCTGCCCATGATGACTCGGCGTATGTGGCGGCCAGGTGCTCCAGCGCCCGCACGCTCTGGCCGCGGCGGTCGGCGATCGCGCCGAGACGGGCCAGACAGCCGGGCAGCAGGTTCTCCACACGGGTGCGGGCGGCAGCGATGCTTTCCAGCACGGCCCGCGCCTCGGCATTGGCCCGCTCGGCATTCTCGACATGCACCCGGCCACCGGCGGATTCGCCGGCATCGAGCATCCGTGCCGCCAGATCGATCTCGTGCCGGGCCGTCGTCACGAGGTCGTCAGGGATCGCCCCTGGCTCGGCCAGCAGCCAACCCTCGGCCCGCTTGCCGCGAATCACCTCGTCGATGGCGTCGGCCTCGCGGGCCGCCTGGAGCCGACGGTCATCCACGGCCTCGAAACCGGCCACGGCTTCCATCATGCCCGCGAGGGCCGCCGCCGTCTCCTCGAGGCGTCCCCGGGCCGCCACCGGATCGCTCTCGAGGTCGTGTCGGGCCAGGGCCAGGCCCCGGGTGGCCTCGGCAAGCGGCCGCTGGAAGGTCGCATTCGATCGGCCGCGGCCGGCCAGTTTTTCCAGGCTCCCTGTTGCAGCGGCGAGGTTCTCGTCGAGCGTTTCCGCAAGCGACCGCGCCGTCTCATGGGCCTGCTCGAGGGCATCGAGCGGGGTCCGGCATTCCCCCGCCACGGCGTCGAGCGGTGGACGGGCCTCGGCCGAGTCGAGCATCGCAATCGCCTGCTCGGCGGCCGCGGTGCCGAGGAACCATTCCGCATCGATCTGCGCCTGGGCCTTCTCCCACACGTCCATCAGCCCCAGCCATCGTTCACGAGAGCGGCGGATCGCCGCCTGCACGCCGTCGTAGGTCGATCGCGTGAGCCCCTCCATGGGCGTGGTGAAGTCGGGATCGCTGTGGGGCAGCATGCGGTGCCTCTCCTGCTGGGTGTCGAGCAGGTCGGAGAGCGCCACCACCTCGCTCTTGAAATCGGCGAGTTTCTTTCGCGCCTCGTGCATCTTCCGATCGTGCCGGGCCCGCTGCAGGAAGAGCGCCGCCAGACCACCGAACGCGGCCAGGGTGGCGGCCCCGATCGGCAGCGTCCGGGTGCGAAACACGCGGGCCGCCTCGGCCCGGGCCTGGTCTTGTGCGGCGCGGTCCTTCACCCACCGCTCCGTGGCGCCCACCAACGCGGCCAGCCCCTCGTCGTAGAGATTGTCCTTCGCCTTGGGAACGAACACCTTCTCGATGAGTTCCGTCTTGATGGTCTGCGGATCGAGGCCGCTGGACACTTCCAGCCCCCACGGCGCCCGCATCGCGATCTGATGCCCTTTCACGTCGAGCACGATCGTCACGTCCCTGGCCGGATCGAATCCGGCGGAGGCTCCGCCATCGCCCGGGGCCGACTCCCGTCGCCAACGCTCGATGAGCCCCTCGAGCAGCTTCGTCGCGGCATCACCACCGCCGGCGTCGCCGACCACGACCACGCGGTAATTCCGCCCACTTTCGGCCGCGGCCTTCTCGACGGCAGCCTTCACGGCATCGAACTGCTCCTCGACACCCGACACGAACACCCGCCGGGCCGCGTCCGGTGAGACGAGCGGCAGCGGTGCGGCGACCGCCGCCGCCATGCCCATGCCGAGGCACACCTGCACCACGGCCACGGCCATCGATCGCTGCCACATGCCGAATCTCGATATCACGCTGTCTCACACCCGAGGAGCCGCGCGCTTGGTCGGCGTCGAGGCCCCGATTTTCCCGAACACCGTGGCGTCGATGGCCACCTGGGCGGAGTACCAGGCCAGCCCGGCGCCCTGGGCCGTCCGGCCATGGGCTCCCCGCGTTCCCGAGCCGCCGGAGAGCCCGGTTCCGGCGCCCAGCCGCGTGACGGCCGCGCGGCCGAGAACCCTGTTGACGAAGCTTCCCCACCGTGTGGCCGACTCGAAATTCGAGTACAGCCCATACGACGACGACTCCTGTGCCGCCGTCGATGGCAGATAGATGGCCAATCCGCCGGTCTGACGGGCATCGGCCATTTTGGCGAACACCGCCTGATTGATGGCCGTCACCACGCCCGTGGCCGCATTGCGGACGGCCGAGGGCAGCGTCGCGGTGGTGGAAATCCGTTGCATGAACTGCTTCAGGTCGATGTATTCCGGGAACGTGAAGCGGGTCACGCCGGAGAGGATGCTTTTGATCGCCGTGACGTTGGTCGCCGAGAGGCCGCCGGCGGCGTCGGTGAACGCCCGCAGGCTGGAGGCGACCCCATCCATGGCAGAGGCATTGAGGGCCGAGAAGGTCGAGGATCCGTCGGCCACGTAGGCCGTCGTGAAGCTCGACACCATGCCCTGCGCCAAGGCCTGTGGCGTGACGGCCGCGGGATTGGAATTCAACGCCTGGAAGACCGTTCTGTAGTTGTAGCCAGGGCCGTCGATCACCTCCTCCGACGCGACCAGGACGCTGGCCAGCCCCCGCGTCTCGTACGCCTGCTCCACCATGCCCATGAGGCAGGCGTCGTAGGCCAGCACGTCGATCGGCACGGCGGCCTGGGTGATCGCCGACCGCAGATCACCGACCGTGATGCTATCCCCCCCCGACTCATCGTCGAAATTCACGCCGGTGAGGCCGCCGCCGTGGTTCCACATCACCAGGGCGTAGTTCTCAGCCGCGGCATTCGTCTGGCTCCACGTGATGAAATCGCGAAGGGTCGCCGGATCGCCCGTGTTCCGCTCGCCGATGATCTCGAACGTGGTGGCGACCGAATTCATGTTGGCATCCGCCTGCAGCACCGCCCGTCCGGCCGTGCCCCAGGCCGATTGGCTGCCATTGCCGGTCGCATACTTCTGCTGACTCCACTGGTCCCAGAACAGCGTGAACCGTACGCCCGGAGCGACGCGCGTCAGCGCGTCTTCCATCTCGTTCACGTCCGCGAAGCCAAAGGTCGCCAGATCGGTCGCCGTCATGTAGACCATCACGGTCCATGAGCCGGTCGCATCGACGGGCGGCGGGTCTGGGGGCGGAACGACGGCGGAGTGATTGATCACCAGGCCGTAGGCAGGATTGGTTGCACCGGCATACCCGTAGACGCGAACCACGTAGGTTCCGGCGGCGAGCCCACTGAGGCTGAAACGCTCCTGGTCACTCGTGGACTGCGAGAGGGCGATTCGTGATCCGTCGGCCGCCAGGAGCTCCGCGTCGACGTCGCCCTGACTCTGGCGGAAGTTGATCAAAACCTCGCTCGAAGCGTTTCCCGGGGCCGCCAGCGAAAATTTGTAGAAATCGACGTCGCCCCCGGTGATCGAGAGATTCTGCCAGGAACTATTCTGGGTGATCGTGCCGAGATCTTTGGCGGCGGCGAACGAGTTGTTCGCCTCGAGCGCATCGCCGGTCGGCGCGGGTGTGCCGCCGCCGGATTGGGTGTTCAGCGTGAGCTGATAGGACGGGTTGAACGCCCCTCCGAACCCGTAGACGTCGATCGAGTAGGTTCCCGCCACCAGCCCGGAAATGTCGATCGTCTCCTGATCGCTCTCGCCGGCGCTCGACCGCAGCACCGCGCCTCTGGAATTGAGCAACTTGAGGTCCAGGTCCCCCTGCGATCCCACGAACCCCAGCGCGATGGACGACCCGGCCGCGGCGGCGACCGGCAGGGTGAACCGGAAGTAATCGTGGGCGTCCGCCATCACACCGTTGAGAACCACGGGCGACGTGCCCTGGATCAGTCGAGCCGTGGCCAGCGTGTCGTTGTTTTCATAGGCATCGTCCACGAGGAGGCCGGTGATGCTGGCGCTGTACCGGCCCACGGTCCGGGTGCTGTAACTGGTCACCGCGAATGTGTAGGTCGTCCCGGCAGTCAGGCTTGCCGTCGCGAGGCTATTGCGGGTGCGCAACGAGGCATCGTCGTTGAAGGCGATCCGAACACCATCGCCACTGTCAATACTGCCTTCGTAGACGGCGATGACGGGATCCATCGCCGACCGCCGACTTTCGGCGGTGAATCGATACGTGCCACTCCATGCCGGCGTGAAGGAGTAGAGATCCACCTCCCCGCCCACGTTGGACTCCTGCCGGACGACCTGCTGTCGGTTGTCGAGCGTAAGGCCATACGGATAGTAATCGGCCGTGTTGTCGAACAGGGCGGCGAGGGTGGTCGCGGTTTCGAGATCGGCGAACGTCAGGACTTCCCGTCGCTCCAGCTTTTCCACGGCCAGGGAGTTCGTTTCCGACGAACCTGACCGCCGGTCGGCACGGCGACGGGCACGCGAGCGATGCGATGCGACGGTCATGGAAAAGCTCTCCTGCGAGGTAGACGCGGTTATACCCCACCCGTCGGCGCCGCCACCAGGCAATTGTTTTGCACTCCAAGACACGGTATTCCGACGCGCCCGGAGGCCATTGCGGCGGCCGCGGCGACCGCGGCATCCCCGAGGGCCACGATCGTCTTCGCCCCCAGGCTGCGGGCCTCGGCCGCCAGTGACTCGATCTCCGTGGCGGAGCCGCGCCCGCAGCACGACCGCACGCGATAGTGCCAGCCGACCGCGTCGAACGATTCGAGCCAGGCCAACGCGAGACGGCCCACGGTGCCCGAGTCGGCGATGACGAGCACGGGAGGCGCGTGACCGGCGGCGGCCAGCGCCCCGGCCAGTCCTCTGCCGCGCAGGTGGTCGGCGGCCGGCTCGCTCATGGCTTCGCCATCGCCGCGGCCATCCGCGCCGACGCCCCCGCCACGTCGCCCGGCGCATGCTCGAGCGCCCGGGCCGCCACGTGGCAGTGCACCAGATGGCCGTCCACCGTCACCGCCGGCGGGTCGATCTCCTGGCACACCCGCTCGGCGAGCGGGCAGCGTGGGTGAAACCGGCAACCGGCCGGCGGCCGCGACGGGCTCGGCACGTCGCCCGTGAGGACGATCCGCTTCCGGCGCCGCCCGGGTTCCACCGAGGGCACGGCCGAGAAGAGGGCGTGCGTGTAGGGATGCAGCGGCGCGGCGGCCAGCGCCCGCGCGGTGCCCCGCTCGACGATCCGCCCCAGGTACATCACCGCCACCTCGTCGGCGATGTAGTCCACGACCGAGAGATCGTGGGAGATGAAAAGATAGGTGAGCCCGAGCTGCCCCCGCAGCTCGGCCAGCAGGTTCACGACCTGCGCCTGGATCGACACGTCGAGCGCCGAAATCGGCTCGTCGAGCACGACGAACTCGGGCTCGAGCGCGAGCGCCCGGGCGATCGCGATCCGCTGGCGCTGGCCGCCGGAGAACTCGTGCGGATAGCGGGCCAGCGCGGCGGCGGAAAGTCCCGTGCGTTCGAGCGCGGCCACCATCCTCTCCTGCCGCGCGGACGCGTCGCCCATGCCGTGAATGACGAGCCCTTCTTCGAGGATGCTTCGCACCTGCATGCGGGGGTTGAGCGATCCATAGGGATCCTGGAAGACGATCTGCATCCGGCGCCGCAGACGGCGCAGCCGGCTCCCCGAGAGCCCGCGCACGTCGTCGCCGGCGAGCCGCACGCTCCCCCCGGTCGGCTCCACGAGGCGGAGGATGCTGCGGCCGACCGTCGTCTTCCCGCAGCCGCTCTCGCCGACGAGACCGAGCGTCGTGCCGCGGGGGATCGTGAAGCTCACCCCATCGACGGCCCGCACGACCCCGACCGTCTTCCGGAGCAGCCCCTTGCGGATCGGAAAATGCGTCTGGAGATCATGAACCTCGACGAGCGGCGGCGTCATGGAGCGATTTCCTCCGCGTAGTGGCAGCGGACGAAGTGCCCGGGCGCGACCTCGCGCAGTTCCGGCGGCTCCTCCTGGCAGCGCGGCAGCCGGGCATGGTCGCACCGCGGATGAAACCGGCAGCCGGTCGGAAACTCCTGGGGCGGGGGCACCATGCCGGGGATCGTCGCGAGCGGTCCATCGCCCCGGCGGGCGGCCTCGGGCCGGGAGCGCAGGAGCCCGATCGTGTAGGGATGCATCGGCCTGGCGAAGAGCGTGGCGGCCGGCGCCCGCTCCACGATCTTCCCGGCGTACATCACGGCCACGTCGTCGCAGGTTTCGGCCACCACGCCGAGGTCATGCGTGATGAGCAGGATCGCCGTGCCCAGCCGCTGCCGGAGGTCGGCGAGCAGGTCGAGGATCTGCGCCTGGATCGTGACATCGAGCGCCGTGGTCGGCTCGTCGGCGATCACGAGGTCGGGCTCGCAGGCCAGGGCCATCGCGATCATCACCCGCTGCCGCATGCCTCCGGAGAGCTGGTGGGGGTATTCGTCGAGCCGCCGTTCCGGATCGGCCACCCGCACGAGCTTCAGCATCTCCAGCGCCCGCGCCCGGGCCGCCTCGCGGGAGAGCGGGCGATGCAGGTGGAGCGTCTCGGCAATCTGGCTGCCGATCGTGAACACCGGATTCAGGCTCGTCATCGGCTCCTGAAAGATCATCCCGATCCGGCCACCGCGGATCTTCCGCAGCTCTGGCTCCGGCAGCGAGACCAGGTCGATCGCGGCCGTGCCCTGCGCGGCCCGGCCCAGCGACAGGAGGATCTGCCCCTGTTCGATCCTTCCCGGGGCCGCGACAAGCCGCAGGATCGACATCGCCGTGACGCTCTTCCCGCAGCCGCTCTCCCCGACCAGGCCCAG
>CAZONY010000060.1:0-5400 GCA_964581215.1 uncultured Chitinophagaceae bacterium
GGCGAAGGTGAAGGCGTCGCACACGGGCCGGGCGCTCGTGCCGATGCTGAAGGCGGCCCGCGAGCGGCAGGCGGCGGCTCCGCGGCCCCGGGCCGGCCGTCCGCGGAAAGCGGCCGAGGCCGCCACGCTCTCCCGCGACATGCTCGCGGCGATCACGAAGGCCTCCCGCGATCCGGGTCCGCCGGCGATCATGATCCGCGGCGCAGCGCAGCACAATCTCAAGCAGGTCGATGCCGACATCCCCCGCGGGGCGATGACCGTCTGCTGCGGGCCGAGCGGCTCCGGCAAGACGTCGCTGGCCTTCGACACGCTCTATGCCGAGGGGCAGCGCCGGTATGTCGAGAGCCTCTCCCCCTACGCGCGGCAGTTCGTCGGCCAGGTGCCCAAGCCGGTCTTCGAGCGGATCGAGGGGCTCGCGCCGGCGGTGGCGATCGAGCAGCGCAACACCGGCAGCACGCCGCGATCGACGGTCGGCACGCTCACGGAGATGTACGACTATTTTCGGGTGCTGGCCGCCCGGCTGGGCGTGATGCACTGTCCCGACTGCAGCACGCCGGTGGGGGCGCGGAGCGTGGACGAGACGGTCGCCCATCTGCTCGGGCTTCCGGTCGGCACACGGCTGCTGCTCCTCGCCCCCACGGAGCTCAAGGTGGGGCAGTCGCCCGAGGCGTTCTTCGCCGGCCTGCGGGCGGCGGGCTATGTGCGGGTGCGGATCGACGGGAAGAGCGTGCACCTGGATGAAAAGCCCGTGCTCGACCGGAAGCGAAAGAGCCGGATCGAGATCGTGATCGACCGGGTCACGGCCGACCCGGCCGAGCGCAGCCGGCTCGCCCAGAGCGTGGAGGCGGCGTTCGACGCGGGGGGCGGCACGATGCTCGTGGCCCGGGCGGTGGAGGGTGCCGACGAGCCCGACTGGCCGGTCGAGGTGCACAGCCGCACGCTCGCCTGCCCGTCCTGCGGCCGTGGCTTCAAGCCGCTGGCGCCGCGGCAGTTTTCGTTCAACAGCCCGCTGGGCTGGTGCGTCGGCTGCGATGGCCTCGGCACGCGGACGGGAGTCGAGCATGCGTCGCTCGTCCGTGATCCGTCGAAGTCGCTCGCCGCAGGGGCGCTCGATCTGTGGCCTGCGCTCTCCGCGCCGGTCGGCCGGGCGATGCTGGAAGCGGTCTGCAAGGCGACGGGCCTGCCGATGGACGTGCCGCTGGCCGATCTCTCCGGCCTGCAGCAGCGGGTGCTCTTCGAAGGCACGGGTGAAAAGTGGATCGACGCCAAGGGTTTTTCCTTCCGCTTCAAGGGGCTGGAAGCCGCGTGCGAGGAGGCGGCCCGGCTGGTCGTCGGCCTGCGCGGCAAGGTGGATGCCGTGATGGGGGAGGTGCCGTGCAGCGAATGCGGCGGGAGCCGGCTGGCCGACGTCGCCAGCGCCGTCACGCTCTGGGGCCGCACGCTCGATGTCTGGTGTCGGATGCCGCTGGGTCGGCTCAAGGACGAACTTGCCGCCGTGACGATCGGCGCGGCGGAGAAGAAGATCGCCGGCGATCTGCTGCGGGAGCTGAAGTCGCGGGTGGCGTTCCTGGTGGACGTGGGCCTGGAATACCTCGACATGGCCCGGCCGGCCGGCAGCCTCTCCGGCGGCGAGATGCAGCGGATCCGGCTGGCGGCCCAGGTGGGCAGCGGCCTCACCGGCGTGCTCTACGTGCTCGACGAGCCGACGATCGGCCTCCATCCGCGGGATACGCACAAGCTCATCGCGGCGCTCGGCAAGCTGCGGGATCTCAATAACACGCTCGTGGTGGTCGAGCACGATCGCGACGTCGTGAACGCGGCCGACCATGCCCTCGACTTCGGTCCCGGCAGCGGTCGCGAGGGGGGGCGGATCGTGGCCCATGCGTCGCCCGCGAAGCTCGAGGCGTTGAAGCCGAGCGTCACCGCCCCCCACGCCCCGCAGCGGCGCGCCCGCGACGCCGTGCTCGAGACGAAGCGGGAGCACGGCCGCCGCGAGCCTGGCTCGAGATCCGCGGCATCCGCCATCGCACGCTCAAGGGGATCGACGTGAAGATTCCCCTCGGCGTGCTGGCCGCCGTGACGGGCCCGAGCGGCTCCGGCAAGACGTCGCTCGTGCTCGAGGTGCTCTGGCGGGCGCTGGCCCGCCGGCTGCATGCGGCCCGCGAGCAGCCGGGCAAGCACGATTCGCTCCGCGGCCTGGATGGCATCGAGAAGGTGATCCTCGTCGATCAGGAGCCGATCGGCTCCACGCCCGGCTCGACGCCGGCCACCTACACGGGCGTCTTCGACCATGTGCGCCAGCTCTATGCGAAGGTGCCCGAGTCGCGCACCCGCGGGTTCACGCAGCGGACGTTTTCGTTCAACGTGCCGGGGGGGCGGTGCGAGGCCTGCGAGGGTCTGGGCCAGCGGCGGGTCGAGATGCACTTCCTGCCCGACGTCTGGGTGGAGTGCGAGGCCTGCAAGGGTCGGCGGTATTCGAGCGAGACGCTGCATGCCAAGTGGCATGGAAAATCGATCGCCGACGTTTTGGAGATGAGCGTGGCCGACGCGGCGCAGTTGTTTGAAACGGTGCCGCACATCGCCAGGATCCTCGGCACGCTCGTGGACGTCGGCCTTGGCTACATCACGCTCGGCCAGCCGGCGCCGCAGCGCTCCGGGGGCGAGGCGCAGCGGGTGAAGCTCTCCCGCGAACTGGCCAAGCCGGGCAGCGGCCGCACGCTCTACATCCTGGACGAGCCGACCACGGGCCTGCACTTCGCCGACATCGAGAAGCTGCTGCACGTGCTCGAGCGGCTGGTCGATGCCGGCAACACGGTGCTCGTCGTGGAGCACAATCTCGAGGTGATCGCCGCGGCCGACTGGGTGCTCGACATGGGGCCGGAGGCGGGGGATGGCGGCGGCCGCATTGTCTGCGCAGGGCCGCCCGAGGATGTCGTGATCCATGCCCGGCGATGGATGCCCGGCGGCGACCTGCTGCGGAGCTACACCGGCGAGGCTCTCGACGCCTTCGGCCTGGTGCCGCGGGGCGGCGTGCCTACCACCGCGCCTCCAGGCCGGTCGTCACGCCGTGCACGAGCAGGCTCTCGCTGATGTTGATGCGGCTCTCCGGCGGCGGATTGAAGTTCACGAGCGAGAGGTTTTCCGTGGGGAGGGCGAGGCCCGTGCCCCAGAAGAGCACGTAGCCGGTCCGCCACGAGAGCCAGCGCGTGATGGCGACGTCACCATACATGCCCACCTCGCCGAAGAAGGAAACCTGACTGCCGGTGGCGTAGGTCGGCCCAGCCAGGCCGCCGTCGTCGAAGCCGGCGGATTTCTGGTAGGCCCGGTTACCGAAGACGCCCGCCTTACCGATCCCGTTGAGCCGGAAGCGGCGGCCGGCATCCCAGAGCAGCAGGTCGGCGCCGATCTGGCTGCCGTAGAGATCGTTACCCGTCATGTCGGCCAAGACGAACGTCTCACCTCCGTCACCTTGGCCGGTGAGTCCGGCATTCTGATTCCATTCCACCCAGCGGAAGCCGACCAGCCACGTGAGCACCTGATTGTTCCGCCACCGCCAGTTCAGCTCGGCACTCTTGAGTTGGCCGCTCGTGAAGAGTGCCGCCGCCTCGACCGGGGAGGGCACGGGGGGATCGGGCAGCGTCACGGGGTCATATGTGCCGAACGGCACGTCCGAACGGCCGTCGAAGCCGTCGGCCCACAGGTAGCTGCCCTCGATCGCATGGCATGGATCGAGGTTGTAGAAGAGCCCGAAGCGGGCGCCCGAGCCCATTTCCGTTTGCGCCTGATTGGCATCGAGCACAGTATCGCCGAGGTCGTCACGCAGCAGCGGTCGGCTCGGAATGTTGCCCTGCCACAGCATGAGGGCATCGACCTGGGCGGTCATGAAGTGACACTTGTCCTGGCACCGGCCGATCAGCCGGTTGACCCAGCCGTCGACGGAGTCGGCCCCGCCGCACCCGTGAGCGCAGCCCGCCGTGGTGCAGGCGGCGGACGTTTCGGGCATCCAGCCCGAAGCCGTCGCCGCGGTCTGATCGAAAACGACGACCTCATCCTCGCCGGAGGATGGGGACCGCACGAGCACGGACTGGTTACGAACCGAGGGATCCGGCACGAGGTAGCCGTCGAAGCTCTCGGCGTTGGCGGCCACCATCGAGGCGGCGGCCGCCACCGAAGCGATCAGCGTCACGAATCCCCTACAAGCGTTCATGGCGTCACAGCCCCCGTGCGAAGACGACGATGCCAGGGACTTCGGCCGCCGGTCATACCGGTCGTGACCAAGGCTCCTGCCATTCCGGTCACGGAGCGGGGGCGGTTCTGCTAATCTCGGCCAACTTTGAGCCCAGCGAGAGCCGGTAGAGCCTGCCTAGCTTGCCGAGATCATGCCCCTCGAGCCCTGTCGCATCGTGTCCCTGCTGCCCGCCGCCACGGAGATCGTGGCGGCGCTGGGCCTCGCCGGCCGGCTCGTGGGGCGGTCGCACGAGTGCGACGAGCCGGAGGCGGTGACCGGCCTGCCTGCCCTCACGTCGCCCCGCATCGATCCCAACCTCCCCAGCGGCGGGATCGACGAGCAGGTGCGGGCGGCCCAGGGCCCGCTGTTTTCGCTCGACGTCGAGCAGCTCGCCGCGCTCGAGCCCGACCTCATTCTCACGCAAGCGGCCTGTGCGGTGTGTGCGATTTCGGAAGACGACGTGGCGGAGGCCGTGCGCAAAAGCGGCGTGCAGGCCCGGGTGCTCGCGCTCTCACCGGCCACGCTCGACGACGTGTATCGCGACATCATCGCGGTGGGCGAGGCGACCGGCCGGCTTCGCGAGGCGCACGACGTCGTGGCCGGGCTGAAGCGCCGCTGCGACATTGTGGCGACGCCTGCCGAAGCCTGCGCGACTTTCCATGATCAGGCCCGGAGGGCCGCATCAGCACCAGCCGGCGGAGGCCGGCCAAGCGACGGGCGGCAGGATGCCGCGTCGTCGCGTGCAACCGTCGCCATCATCGAATGGCTCGATCCGCCGATGGCGGCGGGCAACTGGGTGCCGGAGATGGTGCGGCTAGCCGGTGGCCGCGACGTGCTCGGCAAGGAGGGGGTCCACTCGCACTGGATCACCTGGGCCGACGTGGCGATGGCCGACCCCGATGTCGTCGTGCTCATCCCGTGCGGCTTCACGCTCGACCGCGTGGTCGCCGAGGCACGGTCACCTGCCATCTGGCCGCATCTGCAGCAGTTGCGCGCGATCCGCGAGGGGCGGGCCTGGGCGATCGACGGCCATCACCTCTTCAACAGGCCCGGGCCGCGGCTGATCGACTCGCTGGAGGTGCTGGCGGAGGTGCTGCACCCGGGGGCGTTTCAGTTTCCAGCGACGGCACGGTTCGCAACGCGGCTTTGATGGGCAGGCGGAAGCCTGCCCC
>CAZONY010000060.1:5500-10721 GCA_964581215.1 uncultured Chitinophagaceae bacterium
CCAGCGACGGCACGGTTCGCAACGCGGCTTTGATGGGCAGGCGGAAGCCTGCCCCACATATGCGGCCTACTTCAAATCCGCCGGCTTCACGCCCTTCTTGTGGGTCTTGAACCCGAAGGGCGTCGGCTCGAACGTGCCGACGAGATCCACGTTCGCCGCCTCGGGGATCTTGTCCTCAAGCCCGATCGCCCAGTAACAGGCATTCACGAGCATGCGTCGGGTGCCCGCGGCCACAAGGTCGGTCGCCGCGCCCATCGTCGTCGTGAAGACGCGGCCCTGGGGCCCGCCCTCCACGGCATACGTCTTCGTCCAGGCCACCGGCATCATCGGGTCGTTCTTCTTGGCGTCGCCCCCCGTCACGACGGGCGAGTCGGGCTTCATGCCCTCGAGCACCTGCCCGAGCACGAGTGGCTTCGAGTCGCCCGGCAGCGGCAGCCGCACGCCGTAGACGTCGGTGGGCCCCCAGATGTCGCCGTCCTTGATGCCGCGGAGGATCGGGTGGCCCTGCATACCTGGGGCGATGAGGCCCCGCGTGCTCTCGTCGCCGTGCTCTCCATGATGATTGATCCACGTCTCGCCGAGCACCTGCCGTCCGAAGCCCTCGGTGAACGTGTCCGACTTGTTGTTCCAGCTGTAGCGGGCGAAGGTCGATTCCTTCGGCAGCTTGAAGGCGTGTGTCGCCGTCCGCAGGCCGATGACGGGCTTGCCGGCCTTGAGGTAGTCGTCGATCTCCTTCATCTGGGCGTCGGGCAGATCGCGAAACCGCGTGGCGATCACCATCAGATCGGCCTTCCGCAGGGCCTCGAGCCCGGGGATGTTCTGCTGGTTCATCGGATTGATCTCGCCGGTGGCCGGGTCGATCGCGTAGAGCACGGTGCAGTCGAAGCCGTGGCGGGTGGCGAGGATCTTGGCCAGCTGCGTGAGGGCCTCCTCGCTGCGATATTCCTCGTCGCCGCTGACGAGCACGACATGCTTCCCCTTGCCGGGGCCTTCGCCGCCGGAGAGAGTCAGCCAGGGGTCGGCGGCAGATGCGGTGAGCGAGGAGAAGGCGATGAGGAGTGATGCCAGACGCATGGATGCGCTCCGGGAGAAAGGAAGGGAACAGGCCACGGAACCTGATCCATAGGGTAAAACACCCCGTCTCACCTGTCGAATCGTGCGCCTTCGTCACCGGAGCCAAGCCCATGCCGAACGACATCACTTCCTTGACCGCGGCGCTCTCCTCGCCTGAGGCCGATGCGCGGGCCACGGCGGCGGAGACGCTCATGCGGATGGCCACCGAGGCCGCGCCGGCCGCGGTGCCGCTCGTGGAAGCCTGCCGTGACGACGACGAGCGGGTGCGCGAGTCGGCCGTGGCGGCGCTCGAGGAACTCGGGCCGCCGCCGAAAGATACCCTGGCCCGGCTGACCGTGCTGGTCGGCGACAAGAATCCGCTTGCGGCCTACTGGGCGGTCACGCTCCTGGGGCGGTGCGGTGAAGCCGCAACGCACGCGGTGGAGGCGTTGGCGCAGGCAGTTGGTGCGGGCGCCGATCTTTCGGTGCGCCAGCGGGCGGCATGGGCCCTGGGCCAGATCGGCCCTGCGGCCTCGGCAGCCCGCGGTGTTTTGGAAAAGGCTGCGGGGGGTGCCGACCCGCGATTGGCCCGGTTGGCCAGCGACGCGCTGGCGGCGATGTAGGGCGTGCGGAGAGTCTGTGCGGAGGGCGCCCGATTCGCGCCGGCCTGAGCCCGCGAATGGGGCTCGTTTGGCGCGATGAATCTTTGCCCCCATGAGTGGTTGCCAGCCTGGGCTGCGACCGTCCTTCCTGCCGATACACCCGGCAGGGGGACTCGGTGGCGAAGAAGAAAAAGTCGGCGAAGAAGAAGTCCACGTCGTCGCTCACGTCATTGTGGGTGTCGCTCACCTCCATCCTCTCGCTCCTCGGCGGCACGGGATTCTCCGGGTGGGTGAACCCCAAACTGCCGATCGTCGGGCCGATCGTGGCGGCCGTCACCGCGTCCAGCGCCGTCCCGGCGGACGCGCAGGTGCCCGCCGGCCCGCAATCATGGGTGGCCGGGTCGCCCTCCGCCGCGGCCACCATGCCCCCCCCGGTGGCCTCGATTTCCTACGCGCCGCCCGTGCCTCCCCCGCCCCCGCCCGCGGCTCCGTCCCGCAAGCCGCCCGACGCGGTCCTGATCTGCAGTTTCAACATCCAGGTGTTCGGCGAGTCGAAGCTCGCCAAGCCCGCGGTCGTCGACGTGCTCACCCGCGTGGTGCGGTTGTTCGACATCGTCGCCATCCAGGAGGTGCGGGCGAAATCCGATTCCGTGGTGCCCACGTTCGTGCAGGCGGTGAACGCCGATGGCAGTCGCTATCACTGGGTGATCGGCCCGCGGCTGGGCCGCACCGCGAGCAAGGAGCAATACACGTTCGTCTACGACACCAACCGCATCGAGATCGATCCCTCGTCGCTGGGCACGGCGCCGAATCCGGGCGACCGCATGCACCGCCCGCCGATGTTCGCCCGGTTTCGCACGCGCACGTCCCCGCCCGAGGCGGCGTTCACGTTTTGGATGGTCGATATCCACACCGATCCGGACGAGGTGCCGCAGGAGGTCGATGCCCTGGCCGACGTGTTCGTGGCCATGCAGCGGGCCCGGCCCGACGAGGACGATGTGATTCTGCTCGGCGACCTCAATGCCGCCCCCAACCAGTTCGGCCGGATCGCGCAGATTCCGAACATCGGCTGGGCCGTGTCGGGCACCACGACCAACACCCGGCGGAGCAAGACCTACGACAACATCATCTTCAGCCGGGCGGCCACCGCGGAGTATCTGGGGCGTTGGGGCGTGCTCGACCTGCAGAGCACGTTTGGCCTGACACTCGACCAGGCGTTGCTGGTCTCGGATCACAACCCCGTATGGGCGGCGTTCCATCCGTGGGAGGTTCGCCGATAGGAGTCTCGCGCGGCCTTCAGCCTGCGAAGGGATTTCCCAACTCCTGCCCCGCCCGGAGTCCCGCCCAGACGGCGACAAGGCCCAGCACGTTCGTCGCCAGCATGTAGGCCAGCGCTGTGACCGGCCGGCCGCCGGCGATCAGTTCGGCGGACTGGAAGGCGAAACTCGAGTAGGTCGTGAAGCCGCCGAGGAGGCCGACGAGCAGGATCACTTCCTGTTCGGTTGAGATCGCCCGCGACCGGCCCATGGCCACGATGGCACCGAACGCGAACGACCCGGCGAGGTTGACCAGCAGCGTGCCCCAGGGAAATCCGGTGCCCAGGAGCCGCACGGCGAGCGTGTTGCAGCCGGCCCGCAGCAGCGTGCCGACGGCACCCGCGCCACTGAGAAGCAGGGCGTTGAAGAACACGGGCACCATGCGACCTCCAGGCAGGCTGCGCAAGCCGGTGAACCCTGAACCACCGCTTGCTGGGATGCGTAGAGTTCACCACGGGATGAAGAAACCGACAACCACGGAGGGTTGAATCATGGATCCGCACTTCAACGAGTATCTGGCGGCGGTGGCGGCGATGGAGGACATCTACGGCGAGCCGGCCGACGAGAGGCCCACGGAGTTTCAGGGGGCCTGCCCGGCCGTGGCGTCGGAAGCCGCTGTTGCAGCCTGACCGGCTCGTGACACCGGACAGGGCGTGCGATTGCGAGTAGCATGCGACGCATGCACGGCGATGGTGGCTCTGCGGTGACGGACTCGACGCGGCCCGCCTGGAAACGCGCTGCCGCACTGGCCTGGCCAGTGGCGACCCAGCAGAGCCTCATGCTCGCCGTGAACCTCACGGACCGCTGGTTGGCTGGCAATGCCGGCACGCCTTCCGCCACCGACGCCGTCGCACTCCAGGCCGCCCAGACGACGTGCTTTTACCTGTCGTGGATGGTGGGGGCGCTGGGCGTGGTTGCGACGGCCGGTGCTTCGGCCCTCGTCGCCCGGCTCGCGGGAGCGGGGGACCGGCGCGGTGCGAACGTCGCTTTTCATCAGGCGATCGTGCTGGCGGTGATCGCGGGCGTGGTGGGCGCGGCCGTGGGCTGGGTGGGCCTCCCCTGGTTGCTGCACGGGCTGCAGCTCGACGGCGTCGCGGGCCAGTTGGCCACCGCCTATCTTCGGGTCACGTTCCTCTTCCTTCCCGCGCAGCTGGTGGCAGCCACGGCCTTCGCCAGCCTGGCAGCGGCCGGCGACACCCGTACGCCGCTGGCGATCAACGCGGCGGCGGCGATCATCAATCTGCCGTTGGCATGGATTGGGTTTCGCGGTCTGGAAAGCTGGCCGGGGCTGGGCTTTCCGGGCATCGCCCTGGGCACCGGCGTGAGCCACGTGCTGGCGATGGTGGCGGCGCTCTCCGTGCTCGCCGTGGGCCGCGCGGGGCTGAAGCTCGTGCCGGGCTTCCTGCGGCCCGACGGCCAACTCATGTCGCGATTGCTCCGGATCAGTTGGCCGGCGGCGATGGAGAGCTTTTCGATGGTGACCGGGCAGATGTGCTTCCTGGCGGCCGTCAACGGGCTCGGCGACGTGGCACGGGCCGCGCATGGCATTGCGCTGGGCTGGGAGGCCGTGGCGGAAACGTTCGGCATCGCGTTTGGGGTGGCGGCCAACGTGCTGGTCGGTCAGAACCTCGGCGCCAGGCGACCGGCCGAGGCGCGGCGATGTGGGCTGGCCGCGTATGCGATCGGTGCGGCGGCGATGAGCCTTGTCGGAGCGGGCTTCTTCTCCGCGGCCGATGTGCTCTTCCGGTTTTTCTGCCCGCTGCCCGAGCAGGCGCCGATCGTGGCGGCGGGGGTGCCGGTTCTAAGAATGGTGGCGTTTTCGATGCCCGCGCTGGCGAGCTGCCACATTCTCGGCTCGGCGCTCCGCGGGGCGGGAGACACGCGGTTTCCGCTGCTCTTCACGCTGTTCGGATTGTTCCTGGTACGGCTGCCGCTGACGGCATGGCTGGCGTCTGCAGCGGTCGCGCTCCCATTCGCCGGAGACACGATCCCCGGCTGGGGGCTCGGGCTCTCCGGATGCTGGCTGGCCATGCAGGCCGATCTCTGGTTTCGCGGGGGGCTCTTCCTGACGCGATTCAGCGCCGGACGATGGCAGCGGACGCGGGTGTGATCGCTGCCATCGTGCCGATGGCGAAGATGGTGGCAGGTGCCGGCGCATGCCTGCCAGTGCCACGAAAACTCCCCGAGTAGGGCTCGAACCTACAACCTAGCGGTTAACAGCCGCTCGCTCTACCATTGAGCTATCGGGGA
>CAZONY010000061.1:0-10559 GCA_964581215.1 uncultured Chitinophagaceae bacterium
GCGCTCATAGCATGCCCCAAAACGGGCGGCGATGGGGGGCGAAAGGCTTCCCATCGCCGCCCTGTTTTTCTTTCATGTGGCTTCAGCGCCCGACGGGGCGGCGTGGCACCTTGCCGGCGGCCGTCGTCGCGATTTTCCGCACGATGTCGAGCACCCGCGGCACGGCCTCCGGCTCGACCGCTGCCCGGCAGGCCGCCAAGGCATCGGCCCGCACCCCTCCCGGGGAAAGCTCGGCCGGCAGCGGGTCGGCCAACACGATCTCCGCGGCGACGAGTTCTCCCGTGAGAGCGCTGGGCAGACCGTAGACGCGGGCATCGATGATGCCCGCGACCCCGCGGAGGATTTCTTCGAGTTTTCGCGGGTAGACCTTCGAGCCGCTCACGACGATCACGTCGCTGCGACGGCCGGTGAAGAGATATCGATCACCGACCAGTTCGACGACATCTCCCGTGCCGACCTCGGCCGAGTCGCGGGAGAGCTGCACGAGCAATTCGCCGTCGCGGCGTTTCGAGAGCCGGCTGCCGCCCGGCAGGGCCCGGCCCAACCACGTGACTGGGAATCCGGGGCGGCCGTCGGTGACCCGAAACACCTCGCCGAGCTCCGTCGTCGCATACACCTGGGAAAGCTTCGCTCGGGGGAAGCAACTGCGGGCCTGGTCGAGAAGCGCGGCATCGGCAGCCTCCCCGCCAAGCGTGATCCTGTCGACCGCAGCCTTCTCCAGCAAGCCACGATCACCGGAGGAAATCAGCCCCCGCAGGAGCGTGGGCGTGGTCGGCACCACCGCCACCCCTTCATCGACGATCGCCTTGAGCACGATGCCTGGATCGCGCGAGGCGGGCACGACAAGCCGGCCGCCGGTGAGGAGCGCCTGCAACCACACCTGAATGCCGGCCCACCGCGTGGCGTCGTACACCATGAGCCAGCCCAGGCCGTGCCATTGCTCCGCCAGCCGGGCGGCGGCCAGGAGCGACTCCCACGAATGATCGACCAGCCGCGGTGGTCCGCTCGTGCCCGAAGTCGCCACGACGACGTTCGGGGGCACGGGCCCGAACTCGCTTCTGGCGTGCATCCCTGAGGTCTCGGGGAGTTGCAACGAATCGTCGATCGTCACCCAATCGCGAAGCTCGCCGATCAGATCCCGCGCATCGTCCGCGAGGAATGCCACCGGCACGTGCTGGCGACCACAGGCGGCCGCGATCGCCACGAGCGACTCGGCCCGCCGGGCCCGGGCCACGAGCCCCACGGGGCGCACGGCATCGAGCCGTCGCTCGAGATCGACGATCAACGCGGCCACTGCGGCGTATTCGACCGTACGCCGGTCGTTCGAACCGGCATCGGCCACGATCGCCACCCGCTCCGGGCACTTTTGGGCCACCTCCGTGACGGCAAACGCCAGGCGGTCTTCGACCGGGGCGTCTGCCAAACCGGGAACCATCGTGACGGCAGCGTTCATGGGACACCCAGGCGGCACGTGAAAACGCTACAGGTTACTCGTCGAACGGCCGCCGCGGCTTCCCGGCAGGCGGCGGGGTCGATTCGTCGCGTTCCTGAGCCGACTCGACAACGGCGACAGGAAGACCTTCGAGAACCGCCTCCTCCACGGCCTGACGTTCCCGCCACGGCTTGCCTTCCTCGTAGCTCTGCAATTCCTTCGTGAGCTGGTCCTTGACCTCCGCCGTCTCCGAGCCGACGTCCACGGCCTGGCGGCTCCGCTTCTTCGCCGTCTCGAAGTCACCCGTTTCAGCATGGCCGGCAGCCAGCGTGCTGATGATATGGGCCTCCTTCCACTCCGTCTCCTCGCAGGCCTTCGTGGCCAGCTCGATGGCCCGCTTGCCGTCGCGGATCGCATCGTCCGGCGACGTGGCCAGCAGCCAGGCGAGGTTGTTCAACACGCCGTCATCATCCGGCTCCAGCTCCAACGCCTTTTCGAGATCGGCGAGGGCCGCCGGATGATCACCGATCGAGATCTCGGCGTCGCTCCTGCCACGCCAGCTCGCGAACTGCTTCGGATCGATTTCGATCGACCGCGTGAACTCCTTGATCGCCGCCCGCGGCTGCTTGGCCGCCAGATGGAGCATGCCCAACTGGCCATGCACGATCGCGTCGTTGTCATGCCGTTCGAGGAGCCGGCGGAAATCGCGGATGGCGGCCACGAAGTCGCCTTTCTCGGCGGCGATCAGCCCCCGCAGCTCCAAGGCCGCCGGGTGATCGGGCTGCTTGGCCAGCACCTTCTCCAGGTCGCTCGACGCCTTCTCAGTCTCGCCCGCCTGCTGCAGGATCCGCGCCCGCAGGACGAGCGGGATGGCTTCGTCGGGATCCATCTGGATCGCCTTGTCGAGGTCGGCGATGGCCTCGGGCCGATCTCCGCGAAGCGCGAGCACCCGGGCCCGCTGCAAGAGCGCCGTCGGGGCGCGGGGGTTGACCTCGATCGCCTTGTCGAAGGCCTTCTGTGCCTCCTCGAGCTTCTGCTCCATGAGGTAGACCATGCCGATCGCCTCGTGAAGGCTGCCCTGATTCGGATCCTCCTCGATCGCCACTTCGAGGTCGGACCGGGCTTCCGTGAAGCGATCCTTGACGAGATTGAACAGGCCCCGGGTGCGACGGGCCTCGATATCCCGCGGGGCCAGCTCCACCGCCTTGTCATAGGCTTTTCGCCGCTCGTCATCGTCGTCGGTCAGGCCCCCGAGCACGAGCTGGGCGCGGGCGGCCGAGAGCGGATCGTCGCCGAGCAATTCGACGGCCTTCGTGGCGGCGGCACGTGCCCGATCCCGGTTGCCGCCGGGCAGGGCCTCCAGCCGCGCGATCATCAGATGGGCCGGCCCGATGTTTGCATCGCGGCGCACCGCCTCGTTGAGATCCCGCATGGCGAACGACCGCATCCGGGGCCACTGGGGGTCGGGCACGTCGGCGTTGAAGATCGCATCCACGACCATGCCGGCCCGATCGACGAGCGTGCCGGTGTAGAGAGCCTCGGCGAATGTCTTCGATTCCGGCGCCAGCCCCCGATCGATGGCCCGTCGGCAGAGGTCAATCACGGTGGCGTAATCGTCGAGGCTGTCGGCGGAGAGCTTCGCCTCGATGGCGGCGTCCAGATCGACCTGGCCGAGCGGCTCCTCGGCCATGGCCCCAGCCACCGACAGGGCGACGATCACGCCTATGGCGTGCACACGACGGAAAACGCTCATGCAGCAAACCCTCGGAGACATGCGAAAAGCATATGCGAAACCGGCGAAAAAACCGACACGAGAATGCTAGATCGGAGCCGGCAGGTCACGGCGGGAAAACAGCAGGCAGCCGACGCCGTAGGCCACGAGGCCGATGCCCAGCAGGACACCGTCGTAAAGCAGCAGCAACCGCCAGGCTTCGGTCGCCCCGCCTACGAGCCGCTGCGGCTCGTAGGCATTGAACACGGACAGGTATCCGACCCATGCCAGCCGGCCGCTCATGCGGCCGACCAGTTTGGCCAGCAACGAAACCACGTAGAAGCCGCACAGGATGCCGATCGTCCGCCAGCGATAGCTGTCGCACGCCGAGACGCAGGCCGTGATCCCGGCCATGCAGACCATCAGCCCGAAGACGTTGAGCGCCGCCGGCACGAATCGGACGGGCTCGACCTTGCCCGACCACGGTCCGACACCGACGGCCGTCCACACTCCGGCCAGCAGCACGCCGCACAGCAGGGCTGCGCCGAGCGTGGTCGCCAGGGCCTGCGTCACGAACACGGCCCGCCGCGTGACGGGCTGGGCAAGCACCATCTCCATCGTGCCGCGTTCCACCTGGCCGGAGACGGCGTCACTGCCGCGGGTGATGCCCCACACCGTGGCCGCGAGGACGACGACCGGATCGACGAAGGCCAGCGCCACGCGGCCGGCATAGGTCGCCACCTCCGAAAACGGCACTCCGGAGAGCTTCTGCCAATCCTCGGGAATCGCCCGCAGGAGCACGTCGTGAAAGGCCGGCATCGGAATCTGCGCCGACAGCCAGATGTAGATCCAAGGAAAAACCGACCACAGCGCGGCCATCGCGAGCACGAGCCCGCGCTGGTCGCCCCACGTTTTTTTCCAGATGGCGGTGTTCCACATGATGGGAGATCGATGTCGAGGGTGGTGTTGGTGGGGCATGGCAGGCCGAAGCCTGACCTACTTGAATTGGTCGTAGACGGCGGCCAGACCCACGGGCTCGATGCGAATCTCCTCCAGCGGCAGCCTGGCCAGCCAGCCCAGCAGCGGCGCCAGTGAGTCGGGCGATTCGATCGTCACGTCGCCCGGAGCCTGCCCGGCGGCCACCGTCACGCTGCCGCGGAGATCGGTCGGCACGTCTCCGAGCGGGGCCGTCAGGCGGGCCGTGATGCGGTGGCTCCGACGCATCGACTCGATCGACTGTTCGTGCACGAGCGTGCCACGCCGCAGGATCGCCACGCGGTCGCAGGTCTCCTCCACCTCGGAAAGCACGTGCGATGAGAAGATCACGGTGCGGCCGGCCGCGCGGGCCTCGAGCACGAGCTTCAGCACCTCGGCCCGGGCCGTCGGATCCAGGTTGGCCGTGGGCTCGTCGAGGATCACGAGCCGGGCGTCGGTGGCGAGCACGACGGCGAGCGCCAGTTTCTGCCGCATACCGGTGCTCATGCGGGCCACCTGCCGCCGGCAGTCGAGGTCGAGCCGCTCCGCCACCCGCGCGGCCTCGGCACGGCGACATTCCTTGCGCAGGCCGGAGAAGAAGTCGAGCACGGCGTGGCCGTTCATGCGGCGAAACAGTCTCGCCTCCCCGGGAAGGTAGGCGGTGCAGGCCCGCACGGCCAGCGATTCCGTGCGGCAGTCGAAGCCGGCGATCCGCGCCAGGCCCGAGCTGGGCACCACATACCCGAGCAGCAGCCGCAGCAGCGTCGTCTTGCCGGCGCCGTTGGGCCCGAGCAGGCCGAACACCTCCCCTTCGTGCACGCCGAGCGAGCAGCCATCCAGCGCGGTGAACGCGCCGTATCGCTTCGACAGGTTGTCTACGTGGACGAGCATGGGAGTCACTTGAGAAAATAATAGCCGGCCAGCACGAAGCCGATGATGGCCACCAGCCGCCGCACGGTCCGGGCCGGCATCCGACGGGCCAGGTGCGAGCCCCCCAGCCCGCCGATCACCGCCGCCACGGCCATCACGGCGGCATGGCCCCAGGCGACCTCGTGCGTGCCGAGCAGCGGACCGGCCGCAAAGAGCAGCGCTGCGGTCCCGTTGACGACCATGCCGAGGACGTTCTTGACGGCGTTGAGCCGGTGGATGTCGCCCAGCCGCAGCATGCCGAGCATCGCCAGCATGAGGATGCCGATGCCGGCCCCGAAGTAGCCTCCATAGATGGCGACCAGCAACTGCAGGCCGCATGCCAGGCCCACCGAAGCCGGCCGCTCCGCGGCGTCGTGCCGGGAAACGAAGGCCGTCAGCCAGGGCTGGATCGCAAAGAGCACCGCCGCCGTCAGGATCAGCCACGGCACGAGCGCCGCGAACCATTCCGGCGGCAGCCACAGCACGAGCGTCGAACCGATCACGGCGCCGGCCACGCTCGGCAGCAGCAGCCGGCGGGCCCACTCCGGCTGATTGCGACGCTCGCCCCGGTAGGCCCAGGCCGCCGTGATCGCTCCGGGCCACAGGCCGATCGTGCTCGTGGCGTTGGCGATCACCATCCGCGCCGGCGTATCGGGCAGGATGGCCACGAGCGCGGGGAACGTGAGGATCGTGCCGCCGCCGGCGACGGAGTTGACCGCCGAGGCGATGCCCGTGATCACGGCCAGCAACGCGAGGCCGAGGATGTCGCTCGTTTCAGGCAAGGGCATCATGCCGACGGCATTCATGGGGCGGCCTGCGGCGCCGGGCGGACGGCCGGCGGTGGCGGCACCGCCCGGGCAGCGGGGGCTGCCGCGACCGGGGCAGCGGGCCGGTCTCCCGTGCCACAGTCGATGAGCATGTAGCCGGACCAGAAAAGCGGATGCCGGCCGTCGGAAAGCACGGCATCGGCTGCTTGCGACAGTCGGGGCTCGCGGGCGATGTCGGGCTCCTCCGCCGCGACGATGTCCACGGCGCGATGCCAGGCGTCGGCCGACGCCGATGGTCCGCCGGTGTCGCGGGCCAGCGTTGCATCGCGGACGAATTCCTCGACAAGGTGCACTCCCGAGAGCCCTCCCATCCGCCAGCGGCTCACCACGGCCGTTCTCGCACCCGCGGCGAGCAGATCGGTGGCGGCCTGAAACATGTCTTCACCCGGCCGCGACGGCAGCCGGGCAAGCCCGCTCGACATCGCCGACTGGTAGCCGGGCAGCACGACCAGCCACGGCCGCTTCCGAGGGGATGCCACCCATTCCGAAAACGACAGTTCGGGCCGCCCTTGAACCGCTGGCACGAGCGCCCGATTCGCCGCCATGTCGCCGGAGATTTCGTCGAAGATCACCAGCGTGTCGACGAGCGCTGCCGCCACCGCCAAGGGCCGTTCGGAGGAGGAGGCCAGCACCACTGGCTCGTCGAGCGACGTGGAAAGCCGCTCGACGAGCTGCCGAGCGGCCTCGGGCGTGTCGCCGCGATGCATCCGTCCGACGTGGACGCCGATCAGCCCGTCGCGACGATCGGCCGGAAATCGGTCCACCGCCAGGCTCCGCGTGGGACAGTAGCGGATTCGGCAGGCATCGCGCAGCCGCCGCGGCTCCTCCGCCGGGACGGCGCCGTCCCGGCCCGTGCCGACCGGCAGGATCTCGAACGGTACGTACCACAGCAGACCGTCCGGCACGATCGCCAGTTCTTCGACCGCATCATCCGCCAGATTGATCCGTGCATCCTTGAAGAGCAGCCGCTCGACGCGCTCGGCCGCCAACTGCCACTCGCCGGAAACCAGTCGCTCGGTCGGCACCGCTGCCGTCGCCTCGAAGAGGCACAAGGCCCGCGCGAGGCCGGCGATCTCGCGGGCCAGCGTGCCGGGCTGCTTCACCTCCCAGGCGGTCCGGGTGTCGCGCGACTCGAGCACTCCCGTAAGCCGCGAAGCCGTCCAGTGAAATGAGAGGATGAACTCGCCGGGTTTGAGCCGGCGACGGATCTCGGGGGGAGGCACGAGCGGAGGAAAACCGATCGCCGTCGGATCGCGGCCGCCCGCCAAGGCCGCCACGGAAGCCGATCGGGCTCCGGCCAGCCGCTGGTACTCCTGCCAACGGCCGTCGCGCGGCGGCACGGCCGCCGGACGATCGACGGCCGCGTTACGAATGTCTTCCCGCAGCATGCCCGTCACTCTCGACATGCCATCCACCACGGCAGCCAGTTGCGGCTGCCGGGCAAGCAACGCCCCCCGTCGCTCGGCATCGGCGGGAGCGAGGTTTTCGGGGGGGGTGCCGAGCAACGTTTCGATCGCCGTGCGACGCCCCCCCCAGGGCTGTCCCTCCAGCCACCGTGCCCGCAGCGTGGCTTCGGCGGCGGCGAGGCCATCCTCCAGACTTCGCCGGGCGGCGACCTCGATCCAGGTTTCGAAACTCTCCTGCCGAGGGGCGGTGATGGCCGCCAGGGTTCCCACCGGATCCACGCTGAAGGCGCGGGGCGGGGGATCACCGAGCATGGCCTGAAAGAGCTCGTGGGCCCGCCGGTCTGCGAGCGTGGACGACCCGGCCCGCACCAGTTCCACGAGCCGCGATAACCGATAGAGACGAGGCTCGCGGGACTGCCTCATCGAGACGGCCCGAATCAGCTCGCGGTCGCCGAGGTCGATCTCGCCGCCGCGGTAGGCAACGGTGGCCGCGGCATAGGCTGCATCGATCCCGAGGAGCCCCCTGCCGGGATCGCCGCGAACCATCCGGCCATCGATCGAGGCGAGCACTTTGACGGCGGCCTGTTGCTCCCCCGCCACGGCGAGCCCCTCGGCCTGCATCGCCAGGAGTCGCGCGTGGAGGACGGGCAGGCTGGCAGCCGACCATGCCGCCGCTCCGCTGATCGAGGGAGCCACCCCGCGGGAGCCCGCCACCATGTGTGCCGTGTGTGCCCACTGAAACGCCTCCTCCAAGGCTCGCGCATCGCCGAAGTCGGCGGCTGTGTAGCTGGCCTCCTCGAAGAGTTGCGCCGCCTCGGCATCGCGGCCGACGTCGAGGGCGATGCGGCCCATGCCGATGAGCCCCCATGCGGTGAGCGGGTGGTCGAATTGGTTTTCCACGAGCAGCCCGTTTTTGAAGCGAGCGATCGCCTCGTCCTTGCGACCTTGGGCCCAGAGGGCCATGCCCAGGGCGACATCGATCCACGACTGCGAAAAATGGTTGGCCGGTGCCAGACGCTTGCCGAGCACCTGCTGCACGTCGGCGAGGGCCCGCGTTTCACCGGCCAGTTCACCCATCAAGCAGCCATGCCTGTAGATGGCGATCACGAGCGCACGCATGATCTCCTGCGGCCGCACCGGAAAGTTGACCGGCTGCGTCAGCACGCCACCTTGCTTGAGCACCTGAGCCGGATCGCCCCCGCCCTGGCGGATCGACATGGTGTCGGGGATGGCCGCGGGCATCGTGCCCCGGATGGAATTGCCCCACGTGGCCACCCGGCCTCGGCCCAGCGGCCTGAGCCGCTGATTGGGGAATTGGACGGCCAGCAGCCAGTCGCCGTGGGTGGTCGCCAACAGCATGGCATCCTCGTAAGCGGCCACGGCGTCCCGCAGGCTACCGAATTCATAGTGGCATTCGCCGAGGAGCGTGGCCGCGGCAATCGAATCGATCCATCGCTGGCCACCCACCTGGATCGATCCTTGGTACTCGCCTCGGGCAATCTGCAGGGCGGCCTGAAAGTCACCACTGGCCAGGGCGGCAAGCGAGAGGTCATAGGCCTGGGAAGGTACGGTTCGCTCGCCAAGGCCCGCCATCGGCTGCCCCGATGCCGTCAGGGGGCTCGCACCGATGCAGAAGGCCAGGCCTGCCACAACCAGCCAGCTTTTCCTCGCAGCAAACGTCGCCATGGATCGTGTTGTACACGTCCGCCAACAAGGCCGCCGACTGCCCGCCGCTGGTGGTTTGGGAAGACTGGCGAGGCCCGGTGGCAAGGCGGCGGGATTCAAGGTGCGATGGCAACGATCGGCGAAAGTTTGCCGCCTGTGCCGACCGATATCATTCTTCATGGAAACGTCCCGGACATCCCCGCGGTTCGATCGGCTCGGGCGGCTTCTGCTCTTGTCAGCCCTGGCTGCAGTCGGGCTATCGACGACAGGGTGCCAGGTGGATGTCGGGGGGCAGACGCTGCCAAGCCCCTATTACCTTCACGACGATATCCAGTACTTCCCGTCCGGCCCCGAGTTCAAACTCTCCAAGGAGGCCGCCGCTCAAAAGGCCTACAAGGACGAACTCTCCGAGGAAGCCCCCTGCAACGGCTGCGGCCAGTGCAGTAACTGCAGGTAGGGGTAACCGTGTGGCGCAAGCTCCGGCTGGCGAACGGATCTGATTTGGCGGGCTGAAGCCTGCCTCACATGGAGGCCAAGCCGGGCCTTCTCGCCGCCCCATGGGGCGGACGCTTCCGCTTGCAAATGCGGCCGCTTGAAGTTTCGCGGATCGGCGGTAAACTACCGTGGGTTACACGCCCATTTCAAGCCATAAATCCGCTGATTAATGGGTTCCTGGCCCTTTTTAATGGATTTGCGATAAGCCGCGGAGGCGGGTGACCGTGACTCTCCCCGAGGTGCGTTCAACGCATGGCAGCCGCACCGCATCTGCTGATCGGCGAATTCGTTCGGACGCTCGACGAGCGGTTTCGGCTGGCCATCCCCCCGGAACTGCTCGACCCGCTGCAGTCATCTGGCCCCAAGGCCGTCTTGGCGAAGGAGAGGGCAGGATGCCTGTCTCTGTGGCCGGCTGCCCTGTGGAAGCCGCGGATCGATGCTGCCGTCGATGTCATCCGCAGCAAGCTTCAGGCCGGCCTGCTCACCCAGCGGGTGGCCCAGGTGCAGGATCTTGGGCGGCTGCTTTCCACGCGGCACAAAGTTGTGACCGTGGCGGAGCGGGGCCGGCTGGTTTTGCCCGAGGGATTTCGCGACTTTCTGGCGGTCGAACCCGGGGGCGAAGTGATGGTGGTGGGAGCGGCCGTCTGCGTGGAACTCTGGCAGCCCGCCGCCTGGAATGCCTACGTCACCAGCGAGATGCCGGAATTTCGCCGCCGGATCGACGAACTCACGACCTGACGATTTTGGCCATGCCCGGACGGGAGGAAGCGGTTTCAGCCTGACGGACTATCCGTGCAGGAATCGAACACCATGGAGCGGTCGCCCCACAGCACGGATGCTGCCGAGGGACCTCCCCCGGGCATGGCCTCTTACGACGCCGGCCAGTCCAGGCTCGACGCTGGTCACGGCGGACAATGTCGAAGATTCGACTCGAAGCCGCACGTCTCCGGACCGAGCGACGTGTCGGCGGCCCGGAGGTCGCTGTCGGCCCGCCAGAATTCCTGCCGGGCCATGATCTCCAGGAGCGTGGCGTTGCGCCGGCGCTTGCGCCTCGTGGCAGTGAGCTCGCGGGGCACGACGGTCGAGCGCTTCTTGGTCATGGGCGGAGAGCGGTTGAGCGCGCGGCGTGTTCGCTTTTA
>CAZONY010000062.1:0-10552 GCA_964581215.1 uncultured Chitinophagaceae bacterium
GTGGCCGCCGCCCGCGAGCGCCTCGCCGCAACCACCCCCCAGCCTCCCGCCACGGCGGCCCCGCCGCCGCCCGTCGAAGCGCCCCCCCCCGCGAATCGCGGCGATCTCTCCCTGCCGGCGGAGATCATCGACGCCGAAGACCTGCGGGAAGCGATCGCCGCCTATCTCGGCCACCCCGCGGCCACATCAGCCGATGACTCCGACGAAGCCATGCGGGCACTCGCGGTCAAGCGGGCCCGTCTTCGGGCGTCGGCCGCTCAACTCGGCAAGGAAGGCCGCTTCGATCGGGCCGCCGATCTCATCTCCGCCGCCATCGCGTCTGGCCATGCCGAGCCGTGGATGTACGAGGCCCTGGCCCTGGCCCTGGAGGCTGCCGGCCGCCCCCGCGGGGATGCGGAACGGGCCATCCTTTCAGCCGCCGACTTTGCAACGACACCCCGCGACCTGATCGGGCTGGCCCACCACCTGGCGAGGTTCGGCTCCACGCACAAGGCGTTTCGGCTGTGCCGCGAGGCCGTGTCACTCGACTCGGCCAACCGCGAGGCCTACGCGCTGGCCATGATGCTGGCCGCCAAAGAGAACGATCTTCCGGCCCTGCTCTGGTCCTGCTCCGGGGTGCTCGCCCACGACTGGCCGGCGCCCCAGCAGGATCTCCCCGCGCGGGCCAATCGACTCGTAAAAACGTCCGTCGAGGCGCTCCGGCAGCAGGGCAAGATGGCCGATGCGGACGCCTTCCAGACCGCCATCGACCAGTCTCGTGTGCGGGACGTCGAATTCGAGATCAGCTGGAACGGCGATGCGGACCTGGATCTGCTGGTCGAGGAGCCGTCGGGCATGATCTGCTCGCTGGCCACGCCCCGATCGACCGGTGGCGGCGCGCTCATGGCCGACACCGACGTGGCATTCGATGCGTCAAACGCCACCCAGCGGGAGCGGTATGTCGCCGCGCAGGCGTTCCCCGGCGTCTACCGGATGCTGATCCGGCGGGCGACCGGCGCCGTCGCTGCCGGCACGGTGACCGCGGAACTCGTCCTCCATCGGGGCACGCCGCACGAGCAGCGGGTGCGCAGGCAGCTTCCCCTAGGAGCCGATGAACTGCTCCTCACCGTCGAGGTGCCGGAAGGCCGCCGCCGCCAGCCGCTCTTCGACGCCCAGGTCATGCACGACGCGCAGGTGCAGCACGAGGTGGGGCGCGCGATTCTTGCCCAGCAGCTTGCGGACATGACCGATCCGGAGGCTTCTCAATCGCTCTCGCAAAGCCGGGGGCAGATACCGCCCCAGGCTGGAGGCCTTCCTTTCTTCGGCGGGAGCCCCGTGGGCTATCAGCCGGTCGTCCAGACACTTTCCGACACGACGAGCCTGTCCGGCGTGGCGATCGTGTCATCCGACCGCCGCTACGTGCGGGTCTCGATGCAGCCGTTTTTCTCGGGTGTTGGGCAGGTATCCCAGTTCAACACCTCGTCGGGCGGAGGCGCCGGCGGCGGTGGAGCCGGCGGAATGGGTGGTGGCATGGGAATGGGTGGCGGCATGGGTGGCATGCCCATGGGCGGCATGGGCATGGGCGGCATGGGAATGGGCGGCGGCATGGGCATGGGCGGCATGGGAATGGGTGGTGGCATGCCGATGGGCGGCATGGGCATGGGCGGCATGATGTAGCGGGAACTGAACGTGCCTGTATTCGGGGTTATTCTCGTGGCGGCCGGAGCGAGCAGCCGCTTCGGAGACGCCAACTACAAGAAGCCATTCGCTCCACTGGCCGGCCGGGCCGTGTGGCTGCACTCGGCCGAGAAGTTTCTGGAACGCGACGACGTCAAGCAGGTCGTGATCGTCGTCGCGCCCGAAGACAAGGAAGCATTCCTGGAGAAGTTCGGGGCGAACCTGGCATTCATGGGAGTCACGCTCGCCGAAGGGGGCAGCCACCGGTCCGAATCGGTGCGCAACGGCCTGAAAAAATTCGCCCCGGAGATCGACATGGTCGCGGTCCATGACGCCGCCCGCCCCTGCATCGCCCAACCGTGGATCGACCGGGTGTTCACGGCCGGCGCCGAGACCGGCGCGGCGATCCTCGCCATTCCCGTCGCCGGCACGCTCAAGCGTGTCGGCGCGAATTCCGTGATCACCGAGACGGTCGATCGGACGTCCCTCTGGGAGGCCCAGACGCCCCAGGTATTCTCCCGTGCCGTGCTCGAAAAGGCGTTTGCGGCCGGGCACGACCAGCCAACCGACGAGGCACAGCTCGTCGAGGCCATCGGGCACAAGGTGACCATCGTGCCGGGGTCGCCCATCAACCTCAAGATCACGTCCCGCGAAGACCTCAGACTCGCCGAGCAGGCCCTCAAAGCCCTGCCGGCCCCGAAATTCTCCGGCCCAGCCCACCCCTTCGCCGGCGATGACCTGTGGCGATGAGCATGCCCACCGACCTCCTCTCCGACTTCGAGGCCCGTGGCCTCGTCCACCAGACCACCGATCCCGCGGCGCTCCGGCACTGGCTCGCCACGCCGTCGCGGCGTGTCTACGCCGGTTTCGATCCCACCGCCGACAGCCTCCACGTCGGCCATCTCGTCGCGCTCGTGCTCCTGCGCCGCGTGGCGGCCGCCGGCCATGAGCCGGTCGCCGTGCTCGGCGGCGCCACCGGCATGATCGGCGACCCGAGCGGGCGCAGCGAGGAACGAAACCTGCTCTCGCCCGATGAACTCGCCGCCAACGTGGCCGGCGTCGAGCGGCAGATCCGCGGCATTCTCGAGAGCACCGGCCAGCCGGTGCACGTCGTCAACAACGCCGACTGGATGCGGGGCGTCGGATATCTCGATTTTCTCCGCGACGTCGGCAAGCATGTGCCACTCGCGCAGATGCTCGCCAAGGACTCGGTGAAGAGCCGGCTCGAACGGGACGGGGGCCTCTCGTACACCGAGTTCAGTTACATGCTCTTGCAGGCATGGGACTTCGTCCATCTCTCCGACGCGCTCGATTGCCGGATCCAGATCGGGGGCAGCGACCAGTGGGGGAACATCACCGCCGGCATCGAACTGGGCCGCCGGCTCCGCTCCCGCGACCTGCACGGCATCACCTGCCCGCTCCTGACCAAGGCCGATGGCACGAAGATGGGCAAGACCGCCGCCGGGGCCATCTGGCTCGACCCGCAGCGGACGTCGCCCTACGCCTTCTACCAGTATTGGATGAACCTCGATGATGCCGACGCGAGCCGCTGCCTCGCCCGGCTCAGCGACCTGCCGCTCGACGAACTGGCGACATACGAACACAAGCGGGCCGCGAATCCGGCCGCCCGCGAGACGCACAAGCGGCTCGCCGAAGAGTTGACCCGCCTCGTCCATGGCGAGGCGGGATTGAGCACGGCACGGCAGGCCACGGAGATCTTCTTCGGCGCTGAAATCCGTGACCTCGACGACGCCGCTCTCGGCGAGATCTTCGCCGACGTGCCCAGCCGGGAATTTTCCCGCGCGACCCTCGAGGGCGAAGGACTGCCTTTCGTCGAGGCTCTCGAGGCCACGGGCCTCGCGGCCAGCCGGGGCGCCGCCCGCCGCACGATCGAACAGGGGGGCGGCTACGTCAATAACCGCCGCGTGTCGGATGCCGCCTATCGACTGACGCCCCGCGATCTCGCCGGCGGCTCGACGCTCGTCCTCCGCTCCGGAAAAAAATCCTATGCCCTCGCCCGCTTCCTGTAGGGCAGGCGTCGGCCTGTCATCCACCGCGCGCATGCCCATTCGCTCCGGACTTGTCTGGCTCCTCCTCTGCCTCGCGATCGGGCCCCTTGCCGGCCGCGCCGCCGACCCTTCTCCGACCGACCGCACCACCCGCCTCGAGGATCGGCTCAAGGTCGGCCTCCGGGCGCGACTGCCGGCGGAGGAGGATTTCATCGAGACGGTGGCGTCGCTCGTCCGTGCCGGCACACTGCCCGGCAAGCTCGTCGACTCGACCTACTTCTGGGCGATCGAGCGACGCAAGGACTATCCGTTTCCGGCGTTCGAGAAGGCGCTGCGGCTGCAGGCTCAAAAAATCGGTGTGCGGCTGTAGCGCGACGCCCGCCGCCAGGAATCGTGCCTACGTGCCCAGCAGCGACGCGATGCGGGGGTCGGCGAGCGAATCGGCGACGAAGCGGGCTCCGGTGAAGTCGTGCCGTCGGCTGTGACCCCCCGGCACGGCCACCGCCACCGCGCCGGCGGCGATCGCCGCCGCGCAGCCCGCGGCCGAATCCTCGAGCACGAGCATCCGCCCCGGCGACACACCGAGCCGCCGGGCCGCCGTTTCGTAGATTTCCGGATGCGGCTTGCCGTGCGTCACGTCGGCGCTGGTGAGCACGAAGCCGAACCGGTCGAGCAGCCCCACCCGGCTGAGGACATCCGCGGCGAAATCGGGGCCGCTGCTCGTGGCGACGCCCCGCGGCAGACCCCGGCGCACGAGATCCTCGACGAGCGGCACGGCACCCGGCATCGGTGCGAGCCGCGCACCGAGCAGCCCTCCAAAAATGGCCTTCGTCTCGGCGGCCAGCATCTCGACCGTGTCGGACAGGCCGTGCCAGTCGATCATGATCTGCAGAGCCACCCGCTGCGGCCGACCCATCATCGCGTCGAGAAGGTCACCCTCGAAGGTGCGGCCGCGACGGCTGAGCATCTCGGCGCCGACGTGCTGATAGAGTTCCTCCGTATTGACGAGCAGGCCGTCCATGTCGAAGACGACCGCGTCGATGGCGCGGGCATCAGGGCGATTCGAGGAATCCGCTTCGGGCATCGCGATACCGCAGGACTCAAGGGCTCAACCGATACACGGCATAGTGGTCGTTGGCATGGAGCCGTTCCAGCCCCGGGCCATCGAGTTCGGGAGTATCGGCCGCCACGATCGCGTGGTCGGCGGCATACTTTTTCGCCATGGCGAGGAGATGCCCGCGGCCCAGGGCCGCGGCGTCCCGCTCCAAACTGGCGAATGAGGCGTCGGCTGAAAAACAGTCGAGGAACCGCCTTCGCCACTCGATGATCGATGCGGGCGCCTGGGGGATGTTTTTCCAGTTCACCACCTCCGCCCGGCCGGTCCGCCAGACGAAACTCCCGGCGCGACGCGGCACCAGGAATCGCCCGTCGGCTGGGGTGTGATCGGCCACCCAGTCGCAGATTTCCCGCCAGGCGTCGGCGTGCAGGAACTTGTCGCTGCGCGGCACCACGTCACGCCCCGGGAGCGGCCAATGGAGGCTCTCGTGCCCCAGGTCGATGGCCAGGAGCAGCACCGCCGCCCAGCGCACCGCCGATGCCGACCCGAAGAGCTTTTCCAGCAGCCGCGCCTCGGCGAGGATCGTCGCCGCGCCGATCGCCAAGGCGAGCGGCGCCAGCCCGTCGCTCAGTCGAAACCAGTAGAACTTCAGCAGTCCGTAGGCCACGTCGGCATTCACCGCCTCCGTGAAGGCGATGCCGTAGCCGACGAGGGAAATGGCCAGTGCGGCGAGCGTGAACCCGTGCAGCCGGCGGCGGGCGGCGCTCTCGGGAAGGAAGGTGGAGATCAGCCACGAGGCGAGCACCGCCAGGAGGTGGCGGGCGACCATGCCGTCGGCGAAGGACCGGGGCAGCAGATGGTGCGGCAGTCGCTCGGTGACGTAGATCCGCGTCGCCTCGGCCCGCACGGCCGGATCGGCGCCGAACGAGAGCATCATCGCCGGCCAGAGACCGACCAGCGCGAGGAGGATGCCGACGGCACAGGCCACGGGCGGCATCCGGAATGGTCGCCCCCACGCGAACCGCTCGATCGCCAGCGCGATCATCCCCCAGCCGCCGACCAGCGGATGCGCGGCCGTCGCGATGCCCAGCGCCACCCACGCTGCGGCCCACCGACCCCGGGCGATGTCGCCGGCCGCCCAGAGCACGACGGCCCATGCGAAGACCTTCGCCTCGCAGCCGCCGATCATCCACTCGCCGGCCGCCGTGGTGTGCCGCAGGGCGAGCGAAAACACGGCCGCCGCCAGCAGGCGCGACTCCAGCGCGCCGAGCGTGCCCCGCGCGGCATGCACGAACCCCACGGCCAAGGCCAGCCACCCGGCGATCCGGCCGATCCAGGCCGCCTGCTCCAGCGGCAACGCTGCCGCGAGCGGTCCCATCACGAGCGTGAACAGGGCATGGGCCTCGGGCGTGTCGAGGAAGAAATCACCGGCCGCCCACGAGGGATCGAAGTCGTGCCGCGCCCTCGTCAGGTAGTGGGCCTCGTTGATGTCGGGCGTGGGCCAGGCGCCGGCCGCGGCAAACACCAGGAAGACGACGAGCATCTCCACGAGCCACGTCGCGACGCCACCCGCCGCCGAGGAGCCCCGCTCTCTTTCACCCGGCATGGCCCGGTCCTATAACGTCGTGTCTCTTCGGCATCACCCCGGAGAGGATACCGTCCGCGGCCCAGGCTCGACGAGATACGGAGACCCACCCATGCCCGAGCGAGAGACCTCCCGAGCCGCCGCCCTTCGCCAGAGCGTCCGCGACGCGACGATCGCCATCCCGGGCGCGCCGATCGCCCTGGCGGCCCGGCTCGTCGAACGGGAGGGCTTCGAGGCCGTCTATCTTTCGGGCGCCGCCCTGTCGGCGGGCGTGTTCGGCGTGCCCGACATCGGCATCGTCACGCTCGACCAGCTCCTCGAGCAGACCCGCATCGTCGCCGCGGCCACCGCGCTGCCCCTCATCGTCGATGCCGACACGGGCTTCGGCGGGCCGGATGCCGTGGCTGAGTGCGTGCGGAAGCTGGAGGCGGCCGGGGCGGCGGCGATCCAGCTCGAGGACCAGCGCTGGCCGAAGCGGTGCGGCCACCTGTCGGGCAAGGAGGTCGTCGATGCGGGGGAAATGTGCGAAAAACTGGCCGCTGCCCGCGGGGCCTGCCGCAATCCCGATACCATCATCATCGGCCGCAGCGATGCCCGCGGCGTGACGGATCTCGACGACTGTCTCTCCCGCCTGGCCGCCTACCGCGATGCCGGCGCCGACTGGCTCTTTCCCGAAGCTCTCGCCTCACGGAACGAGTTTGCCCGCGTGGGCCGCGAGTTCGGCGGCGACGGAGGCATGCCCCTGGTGGCGAACATGACCGAGTTCGGCACGAGCCCGCTCATGTCGGTCACCGACCTGGCCGAGATGGGCTTCGCCGCAGTGCTCTTCCCGGTCACGCTCCTGCGGCTGGCGATGAAGGCGATGGAGGCCGGGCTCGGCATCCTCGCCGACGAGGGCAGCCAGGAAAGCCTGCTCGATCTCATGCAGACACGGCAGGAACTGTACGACCTGCTCGGGTATGACCCGAGACGCCCCGAGCCCCACCTCCAGGATCGCGTTCGCCCATGACCGCCCCCGGATCTCCAGCCGAATCGTTCTCCAAGGGGCTCGCTGGCATCGTCGCCGGCCGCACCGCGATCTCGTCGCTCGATGGCGACCTCCGCTACCGGGGTTACGCGATCGAGCCGCTCGCCCTCTCCGGCGACTTCGAGGAAACCGCCTGGTTGCTGCTCCACGGCGAACTGCCCGGCCGCCCGCAGCTCGCCGCGTTCACCGAACGCGTGCAGGCCGCCGCCCGCAGCCTCGATCCGGCCGTCATCGACGTCCTCGGCCGGCTGGCGAGAGTCGCCCCCGACGCCTCCCCCATGGACGCACTCCGCACCGCGGTGAGCGCGCTGGGGCAAACCGAGCGGGATGAGGCCCCCGGCTCCCGCGCGCAGTTGCTCGCCCAGGCCGAGCGGCTCCTGGGGCAGGTGCCGGCCGCCCTCGCGGCATGGATCGATCTGTCGGCCGGCCGCCCCGTGGCCCCGTGGCCCGACGCCCCGATCGCGACGGCGCTGCTGGCCCGGCTGACGGGCCGCACCCCTCCGCCGGCCCACGTCCGCGTCTTCGGCACCACGCTGGTGCTGTATGCCGAGCACGAGTTCAACGCCTCCACGTTCGCGGCCCGCACGGTCGTCTCCACCGGGTCCGACATGCACTCCGCCATCACCGCCGCGATCGGCGCGTTGAAGGGGCCGCTCCACGGCGGGGCCAACGAGCAGGTGCTCGCGCAGCTCGCCGAGATCGGCTCGCTGGATCGGGCGGACGGCTGGATCGCGGAGCAGTTCGCCGCGAAACGCGTGGTGATGGGCTTCGGACACCGCGTCTACAAGGATGGTGATGTCCGCGCGAAACTGCTCGGCCGTCTCTGCAGCGACATGGTCAAGGGCGATGCGGCCGCCGAGGCGCTCGAGGCACTGGCCGACCGGATCGAGTCGCTCATGCTCGAACGTAAGAATCTCCGGCCCAACCTCGACTGGCCCGCAGCGCGGGTCTACCACGCCCTGGGCCTGCCGATCCGGGTGTTCACGCCGATCTTCGTGGTGGCCCGGATGAGCGGCTGGACGGCCCACGTCATCGAGCAGATCGGCGACAACCGCCTGATCCGTCCGATGTCGCTCTACGCCGGGCCCGCCCCCCGGGACTACGTGCCCCTTCAGAACCGGTGACCGGCTCCAGCCTGTTCTAGGGAGCGGACACCTGGCCGATCGCCGCCGCCGCCCCACGGCCGCCCGACTGCTGCACGGCCGGGGCCGCGGTCTCGCCGGGCTCGACGATGACCTGCACGGTCACCGGCGGGACGGCGTTCTCGCCGAGGTCGGTCGTGATCTTGAGCTGGCGTTCGACCTTGCCGGAAGCATCGCCCGCCTGGAACGTGACCGGAAGAATGTGCACGGTGGCGGCCTTCCCCTTCGGTTCGCACGACAGGCAGCCGTCGGGGCAGACGACGCCGGTCACGGAGAAGGGCCGATTGGCCCGCACGACGACGTTCTTCGTCACGCTCGCCCCCGGCTGCACCACCCCCAACGCCAGGAGCTGCGGGCTGACAGTCACGGCCGCCACCACGCGCCCCTCGACGTCCATCGGAATCTGCGTCGCGACGGAATCGTTGGTGACCAGGATCAACTGGCCGTTGACGTAGCCGGCAGGCGTGCCCGGCTTGAGTTTGGCCACGAGGTCATACCGCGTCTGGGAGCCGCTCCGGGTGGGCTCGGAGAGCTGCACCTCGAAGTTCGGATTGGCGCTGCGAACGTCCTTGATTTCCCACTGCGGATTCCCCGAGCGGGTCACGCGGATCGTCCGTTCCACTCCCGAGCCGAGATCGACGTTGCCGAAGTCGACGAACGACGGCTCGAAGGTCATGTCGCCACGGATGTTGCCCGCCACTCGCAGCTGCACCTCGGCAAAAAATGGTTTGTCGAAGGTGACCGTGAGCGTGGCGCCCTTCTGGCCGAGAAACCTGTCGGTGTTGAAGTGGGCGAGCACCTCGCTCGTCTCGTGCGTCTTGAGGAGGTGCTTCGAGACGGTGGGCGTGGTGCACCCGCAGCTGGTGCGGATGCCCGACACGTGCACGTCTTCCTTGTACATGTTGCGAAACGTGAACCGGTATTCGGCCTTCGAGCCCTTGGCCACGGTGCCGAAGTTGTGGCTCGTGACGGTGAACATCTTCTGGGCCCACTCCTGGGCCGATGCGGCCCCCGGAAGGACGACGAGCGAGGCGACGAGGGCCGCGAGGGCGGGCCGCGCGGCGGTCACCGATCGGGCGGTGAACATGCGAACAACACCTGAGGGGAAAGGGCGTGGCAGCCGACGGAGGGAAGTGTATCCAGCGACCCTGGAAAACTCCTACGCCGGCGGTGAAGGACGAGGGGCCGAGCCGCCCGGGTTGGTGGCTCGACCTGGAAAAGTATCCCTTCCGAAAGTGTCGAGTGGCAGCCGCCGCTGGCATTTTTGCCATGGTTTTCAGGTCGCCACCCGGCATGACCGATATAGGCCACGAAGTTTCCTATACTTCGAGGGCCCACCGGGAATGCCCGGGGGCTCCCCCGCGGTCCGGATCGCCGTCAGGCGGCCGGGGTGCGGTCGGGGGCGTACTGGTTTCGACCGGATGGTAAGAGGTTCAGATTGCGTGTCGTGGTTGGTCGGCTGGCCACGTTAAAAGTCGACCGTGCTTCAATTGCCGAAGCTCAGTTTTCTCTGGCTGCTTAACTAAGCCGCCCCGAGCGATGGCCCCAGTCGGAAGGGCCTCCCAATCGGTCGCCAAATCCGACTCGCCCCGTTTCACCGCCTGGCACGGACGGGGCTAAAAATGTTCCGGGCTGGTGGAAGACGCACCCTGTCGGCCGGGGGCGCTGCCACGAGACTCAAATTGACCGGATACGCACGTAGACGTCTGGGCTGAAACATCACGGGACGCGGGTTCGATTCCCGCCGCCTCCATCTTAAGGGCGGCAGGGCCATCCATGGCCCCTGCCGCCCTGCCGGCCTCCGGCCGGAAGAAACCGGCCCTCCGGGCCTTGCCGTCTTGGGAGTGGCCATCCATGGCCCCTGCCGCCCTGCCGGCTTCATGCTTTCCGCAAAACACGAGCATCCGGCTCGTTTTTGCTTGGCGGGCTCCGCCCGCTGGTGCTTACCCGGCCCTCCGGGCCTTGCCGTCGGGTGAGTGGCCATCCATGGCCCCTGCCGCCAGGGCGCTTTCTGCGAGGGATTGCCCGTGCCATGGAGCCGGCGTTGCTGGCAAGCGCAGGCAGGATGCCGAAAGC
>CAZONY010000063.1:0-10535 GCA_964581215.1 uncultured Chitinophagaceae bacterium
AGCAGGCTGCCATCGGTGTCGGCGACCGCGAACACCATCTTCGTGGCGGTCGGCTGCACGCGGATCTGGGCCCGCGTCTTGTCGGCCTGGGCGATCCCCTGGTTGATGATCTGTGTGACCTGGGCCGCGGTGAGCGTCGAGCCCGCGGTCGGCCCGACCAGCCAACCGTCGGCCTGCGGCTGCCCGGCGAGCAGCATGACGCCGCCGGGGGCGACGTTCTGATCCGTGCCGTTGACCGTGCCGAACCCCTGCCGCGCGGCGAGATTGATCAGCGTCCGCACGCCCAAGGGCCCGGCCTGCGGGCCGAAGCTCTGGAGCGCGACCCCGCCGAGATTGATCCGGGCGGCCACGTTGATGCGATCGACGAGCCTTTGAAGCTGCGGCAGCGTGATGAGCGGCAGCGCCGGCAAGGGGCCGATGCGATTCAGGATGGCGGGTGGAGCCGGGAGGATCGCCGGCGGAGCGGCGGCGCCCGGCACCACGAAGGGGGAGACGGCGAGCAACGCGGAGAGTTCCGCCTCGATCGCCTTGGGGGCGTTGAGGCGGTCGGTGCGGGTCTGCGAGGCCGTCGGCAGGAAGCCCTGCTCGAACGTCGCCGTACCGTCCGGCCCGGGGAAGAACACGCCGATGCCGCCAATGAGCGCGTTGAGTTGGTCTTCCGGCGGCGCGCTCGTCGGGATCACTCGGTAGATGCCCACGCCTCCGGGCATCGTGGAGATGCCCCGCGCGAGCGGCTGGGCCGGCTGCCCCTCCTGCGACCCGACGGCGCCCATGCTCCCGGCCACTTGCGCCGCGTAGGAGGCGCGGTTGGTGACCACGGTGCCACCGACCACGACGCTCGTGCGGTTGGTGTGCTCGATCGCGAAGAGGTCCACGAGCGGCTGGCGGAGGATCCCCGGCGGGAACTCGCCGCCGATGCCGACAGGCGCCACGTAGCCCGGGCCGTTGAACGTGGCGTCGGCGCTGGCGGGATTGGCCTGCATCTCCCGCTGCGTCACCGTGCTTTGGCTGATGTGGCTGACGGTGCGTGACGTGAGGATCGCCTGGCCGTTGGAGAAAAATGCCCCTGTCCGGGCCTTGGCGACGGCGCCGTCGATCGCGAAGCCGAGGTCGCCGGTCACGACGCCATCTTCCACCCGCACTCCCAGGATCTGGCCCGTGCGGTCCACGACCGCGATGATCGCGTCGGTCGAGGGCGTCGCCGCGCTGGCGCGGTCGAGGAGGGCTTGCACCTCCGCCGTCGTCAGTTGGGCCACCGCCAGGAGTGCCCGCGGCTCGAGCCGCTCGGCGGGCCCGAGGTCCGGCCGTCGCGACTGCGCGAACCGATTCCCGCCCCGGCGACGCTGCGACCGCCCAGCCAGCCGCGTCAGGCACGACGTCCAGAGGGTTCGCAGCATTCGCCCATTCTCCCGTTTCAGCCGAGACTATCCCCGGTCTCCATCGGCCGCCACGGTTCGGCGGCGTTTTCTCCGGGCCCGCCGGACGCCCAACTATCATTGACGTCAAGGTCCCCCGAATCCCGGATTCTTCCGCCATGGCCGGCAACGACCCGGAAACGACCCGCCTTCGCGAGGTCTGCGACGACTCCTCCGGCTGGCGCCGCTGGGGCCCGTACCTCTCGGACCGCTCCTGGGGGACCGTCCGCGAGGATTATTCCGCCGACGGCGACGCCTGGCGGTATCTGACCTACGACCAGGCCCGGGCGAAGGCCTATCGCTGGGGGGAGGACGGCATCGCGGGAGTCTGCGACCGTTTCCAACGGCTCTGCTTCGCGCCCACCTTCTGGAACGGGCGAGACGGCCACCTCAAGGAGCGACTGTTCGGTGTCACGCCCTGGGACGGGAACCACGGTGAGGACGTGAAGGAGTGCTACTACCACGTCGACAACACGCCGACGCACTCTTACATGTCGCTCCTCTATCGGTATCCCCAGCGGCCCTTTCCCTACGCGGAACTCCTCGCGGAGAACCGCCGCCGGGACGAACGCAGCCCGGAGTACGAAGTCGTCGATACGGGCGTGTTCGACGACGGAAGGTTCTTCGACATCCTCGTCGAATACGCCAAGGCCTCGCCCGAGGAGATCGCGATCCGGATCACCGCCACCAACCGCGGCCCCGATCCGGCCGAACTCCACGTGCTGCCGACGCTCTGGTTCCGCAACACGTGGTCGTGGGACGGCCGCGGCTCCGCGGCCCCCGTGATCCGCCGTGCCGAGAGCCCGGCGGGCACGCTCTGCCTGGTCGCCGACGACTGCGACGTGGAGATCGATGCCGCGCTGCCGCCATCCGCCCGCCTCGGTCCGCGCTGGCTCACCGCCGCAGCGGCTCCCGGCGCGGCCCTGCTCTTCACCGACAACGAGACGAATGGGCCGGCCGTCTTCGGCCCCGGCAACGCGAGTCGGTCGGCCTTCACGAAAGACGCCTTTCACCAGCGGCTCTGTGCCGGAGCCACCGCCGCCTGCAACGCCGCCGGCACCGGCACGAAGGCCGCCTTCCACGCGCGGTTCACGGTCGCGGCAGGGGGCTCGGCGGCGGTGCATCTGCTCCTGGCCGAGCGGCCGCCCGCGGAGATTCTCGGGCCGCAGTCGGACGGCACCGCGCTCGTCGCCCGCGTGGATGAGATCGCGGCGACGCGGCAACGCGAGTCCGACCTCTTCCATGCGGCGGTCGCCCCGCCCGGCGCGACCGCCGACGAGCGACACGTGCAGCGGCGGGCGATCGCGGGCCTCCTCTGGTCCAAGCAGAACTACATCTTCGACGTGGCGAAGTGGCTCGATGGCGACGATCCTCGCCACCCGCCCCCCGCGGGCCGCCGCACGATCCGCAACGCCCACTGGCGGCATCTCAACTCCCTGCGGGTCATGAGCATGCCCGACGCCTGGGAATATCCGTGGTTCGCGGCCTGGGACCTCGCGTTCCAGTGCATCCCCTTAGCGCTCGTCGATCCGCAGTTCGCGAAGGATCAGCTCTGGATGCTGCTCTTCGAGCAGTTCCAGCATCCCAGCGGCCAGTTGCCGGCGTACGAATGGGAGTTCAGCGACTTGAATCCCCCCGTCCATGCCTGGGCCGTATGGCGGGTCTACAACATGGAGAAGCGGCGGCACGGTGTCGATGATCGCGACTGGCTCGAACGTTGCTTCCACAAGCTGCTGCTCGTGTTCACGAGCTGGGTGAACAAGGTCGATCGCGAGGGCAACAACGTCTTCGAGGGGGGCTTCCTCGGCCTCGACAACATCAGTGTGTTCGACCGCAGCGAGCGGCTCACCGATGGCTCGGTGCTCGAGCAGTCCGACGCCACCGGCTGGATGGGCATGTTCAGCCTCACGATGATGCGGATCGCGCTGGAGCTGGCGCGGACGAACCCCGTCTACGAGAGCATGGCCTCGAAGTTCCTGCAGCATTACGCCTACATCGCGCACGCGATGAAGAACATGGGCTGCCGTGGCTACTCCCTCTTCGACGACGAGGACGGCTTCTTCCACGACGTGCTGCGGCATCCCGACGGACGCTTTCAGCGGTTCCGCGTGCGGTCGCTCGTGGGGCTGATCCCCTTGTTCGCCGTCGAGCGGCTGGAGGCGGCCTGGATCGAGCCGTTCAAGGAGTTTTCCTGGAACCTGCGGTGGTTCCTGCGGAACCGCCGCGATCTCGCGGCCGACGTGATCCACGAGATTCCCGCCGCCGACGGCTCGACGACGCATCTGCTGACGATCATGAATGTCGCGGAGCTTCGCCAACTGCTCGTGCGGATGCACGATCCCGACGAATTCCTCTCGCCGCACGGCATCCGGTCGTTGTCAAAGCGGCACGAACGAGAGCCGTTCGTGCTCGACGGCCGCACGGTCGGTTACGAACCGGGCGAGTCGGAGACGAAGCTCAAGGGGGGGAATTCCAACTGGCGCGGGCCGATCTGGTTTCCCACGACGTTCCTCATCGTCGAGTCGCTGCGAAAGCTGGGCACGGCGTTTGGCGACGGGTTCATGCTGGACACGCCAGGTGCGGCGGGGCGGCCGATCTCCCTGCGGGCCATGGCCGGCGACATTGCCCGCCGACTCGTCGGGATCTTCCTCCCGGACGCGGCGGGGCGCCGGCCCGCGTTCGGAACGGATCCGCGGTTCGCCGACCCGCTCTGGCGGGATGAACTGCTCTTCCACGAGTATTTCCACGGTGACACAGGCGCCGGCCTGGGTGCCAGCCACCAGACCGGCTGGACCGCCCTCGTGGCGAACCTGATCGACGAGTGGCGGCCGGGAGCGTAACGGCGGCTTTGCCGGGTACCGCACCAAGGCGTACGCTGCACCGCATCGATCATGATCGTTCAGGAACTTCACCACATCCAGGAGCGGCACCGGTATCTGCCGGAGGGGGAACTGCGTCGGCTCGCCGAGCGGACGGGCACGCCCCTCCACCGTCTGCAGGAGGTGGCGAGCTTCTTCCCGCACTTCCACCTCGAGCCTCCGCCCGCCGTCGAGGTGAGCGTCTGCCACGACATGGCCTGCCACCAGCATGGTTGCGCCCGGGCGAAGGCCGCGATCGAGCGGGATCTCGCCGGGGAGATCGCCGCCGGCCGCGTAGCCGTTCGCTACGCCTCGTGCCTCGGCCGCTGTGATCGGCCCGTGGCCGCCGCCGTCAATGATCGGTTCTTCGCGTCGCGGTCGGCGGAACAGCTCGTCGGGCTTGCCCGCGACGCGCTCTCCGGCAGGCTGCCGCAGGCCGACGCCGACAGCGGCTACGAGCCCCACGCGAACCGCCCGTGGCGGATCGAACCCTACCCGGCCGCCGGCACGTACGATGCCGTGCGGGCCTTTGCCGCCGCCCCCGACCGGCAGCGGGTGATCGACGAGCTCAAGGCCGCCGATCTCCGCGGCATGGGAGGCGCTGGTGTGCCCGCCCACCAGAAGTGGAACGATGTCTGGAAGGCGCGGGGGGAGGAGAAATTCATCGTCTGCAACGCCGACGAGAGCGAGCCCGGCACCTTCAAGGATCGCGAACTGCTCACCCGCCATCCGCACCTGGTGCTCGAGGGCGTGATCCTCGCGGGGCTGCTCACCGGCGCGACGCGGGGCTGGATCTACATCCGCCACGAATACGCCGAGCAGATCGCGATCATGAGGGCCGAGATCCGGCGGGCCGAGGCGCTCGGGGCCTGTGGGGCGAGGATCGCCGGCTCCGCGATGAGTTTTCCCGTCGAGGTGTTCACGAGCCCCGGCGGCTACATCTGCGGCGAGCAGAGCGCGCTGATCGAGGCCATGGAGGACCGCCGGGCCCAGCCGCGGAACAAGCCGCCGCAACTCGAGACCAACGGCCTCCACGACAAGCCCACGCTCGTGAGCAACGTCGAGACCTTCGCCTGGGTGCCGTCGATCATGCTCCGCGGCGGGCCGTGGTATGCCGACTCGGGCCTCGACGGATGCCGGGGCAGCAGGCTTTTTTCCATCTCTGGCGACGTGGTCCGACCGGGCGTCTACGAGCTGCCCAACGGCACCCCGCTGCGCACGCTCCTCAACGATCTGTGCGGCGGAACCCGCCGGCCGCTGAAGGCCTTCGCGCCCTCCGGTCCTTCGGGCGGCTTCCTGCCGGCGAAGATCCCCGTCACGGCGCTCCCTCGTGGCTGGGAGAAACGGGCCCCGGCCGACCTCGTGGAAAAGGTGGCGGCGGGTGGCGGCACGCACCTCGACATCCTCGACCTTCCGCTCGATCTGCAGCGGTTTCGCGACCTGGGCCTCGCGATCGGTGCGGGGCTCGTCGTGTACGACGACTCCCGCGATATGGCCGCGGAGGCGGTCAACTGCTCGCAGTTCTTCCGCGACGAATCGTGCGGCAAGTGCGTGCCCTGCCGGATCGGGTCGCAGAAGATCGTGGAGATGGGTGAGGAGCTGCTCGCCGGGCGGCTCGGCCCCGCGGCCTTCGCGGGGCGCGAGGTTCTGGTGCACGACCTCACCCGGGCCATGGAGATGACGAGCATCTGCGGCCTCGGCATGGTGGCCGCGAAGCCGTTTCAGTCGGCGATCCAATTCTTTCCCGACGACGTGCGACGCCACATGGTGGGAGGCGGATGATGAGCGACGATTCCGACGATCCCTACGGCGGCCTCGTGCTGCCGGAGGAAGACGGGCTCTTTGCCCGCGACATCGACGGGCAACTCGTCCGCATGGACAAGGTCACGGCCTCCGACTTCGACAAGCGGATCACGATCAAGATCGATGGCCGCGAGGTCACGGTTCCCAAGGCCGTGCCGCTCACCGACGCCCAGGGGAAAATCCTGCGCGATGCCGAGGGGCGTCCGATTCCCCGTGCCACCACGATCTATGACGCGGCGGCGAAAGCCTATGCGGGCGATCCCGCCGGCAATCCGATCCCCGTGCTCTGCCACCAGGAGCACCTCGAGCCGGTCGGCGTCTGTCGCGTCTGCTGCGTGGAGATCGCGAAGGTGAAGCGGGGCTCGATGCAGCGTGAGCGGAAGTTGCTGCCGGCCTGCCACCACCGGGTCGAGGAAACGATGGAGGTGCAGACGATCCGTTCGCCCGACCTCGCCGCGCGGCGGCGGGTCGATGCCAACGTACGGACGCTCGTCAACCTGCTCGCCGCCGATCACCTGCCCGCCGACTGGCACGACCGCGTGCCCTCGAACGAACTCGGCCGGCTCGTGCGGCGGCTCGACAATCTCGCGGTGGATGCCCGTGCGCTCGACCGGCAGGCCGAGGCGGCCGTGCATCCGGGGCAGCCGGTGGACGAGGCTGCGATCGCATCTCGCTGGCCGCTTACCGGCGGCCAGCCGTTCGCTCCGCGGTCGCTCGAGCGTGGCCAGGATCACTCCTCGGCCCGGATCGACGTGGACCACGATCAGTGCATTCTCTGCGACCGCTGCGTGCGGGCTTGCAGTGACGTGAAGCAGAACTTCGTGATCGGCCGCTCGGGCAAGGGCTACGCCACCCACGTGGCCTTCGATCTCGACGACCCGATGGGCAGGTCGAGCTGCGTCTCCTGCGGGGAGTGCATGATCAGCTGCCCGACTGGAGCCCTGGTCTTTAAGGGAAGCGTCGCCGAGGCCCTCGCGACGCCGGGCGAGGAGCGGCTGGCCGCCGACGACTTGGCCCGGTATCCGATCTTCGGGGGCGTGCCGCCGAAGTTTCTCGCCTGGAACAGCGGGGCCGTCACGCGGCGGCGGTTCGCTGCCGGCGACGTGGTGTGCCGCGAGGGCGCGTATGCCTCGACGGCGTTCCTCATCGTCAGCGGCCGGGTGGGCGTGTCGATCGGCGGGCCGCAGGGGGCCGTTGGCGCGGCGGGATCGCTCCGGGCGTTCGTCCGCAACGCGACCCGCTGGCTCCAGGGCGGGCGGTCGCCGGCCCGGACCGACACCGCGCCGCGCCGCGCCAGCGTGAGCATCGACGGGGGGCGGTCGCTCGAGCTGAAGGACGGCCGCTGGGTGGACGAGATGACGCCGGCCGACGTGATCTTTGGTGAGATGTCCTGCCTCAACCACTATCCCCGGTCGGCGACGGTCGTGGCCCTCGAGGAAACGGAGCTGCTCGAGATCCATCGCAACGTGCTCCACATGCTCCAGCGCACCGAGGCCTCGCGGCGGATCCTCGACGGCGCTTATCGCAGCCGCTCGCTCGCCCGCGAGCTCCGGCAGTTGTCGATGTTCCAGGGGCTCGCCGAGGCCGATCGGGCCCGCTGCGCCGAGATGCTCCGCGACCGGGCCGAGATCGTCCGCGTGGACCGCGGTCAGCCGATTTTTCGGCAGGGAGACGTGGCCAACGATTTTTTCAAGGTGCGGCTCGGGTTCGTGAAGGTGTCACAGCGGCTCGGAAACGAGGACCGTGTCATCGACTACCTCGGCCCCGGCCGCTCGTTCGGCGAGATCGGCCTGGTCACGGCCCTGATCGACCTTGGCGACGCCTTGGCGGAGACGGGGGCCGCGCGGGCCCGGCGGACGGCCACCTGCACGGCCCTCGACGACGTGGAACTCGTGCGGATCCGGGGCGAGGATTTCCGGGCGCTCGTCCGGGAGTTTCCCACGGCCCGCGACCATCTCGTGGCCGAGGCCCGGCGGCTGCTCGACCGCGATCGCACCCGGTCCGCCCATGCCGACGACAACCTCGAGGGCTTCCTCGAGAATGGACTCTACAGCGCCCAGAAGCTGCTCGTGCTCGACCTCGAGAGCTGCACGCGGTGTGACGAGTGCACCCGGGCCTGCTCGGACACCCACGACGGCATCACGCGGCTCATCCGCGAGGGGCTGCGGTTCGAGAACTTTCTTGTGGCCAGCTCGTGCCGATCGTGTCTCGATCCCTACTGCCTCGTCGGCTGCCCGGTCGATGCGATCCACCGCAAGCCGCGAGAAAATCATCCCGGGGCCGTGGAGATCGTCATCGAGGACCATTGCATCGGCTGTGGTCTCTGCTCGACGAATTGTCCGTACGGCAACATCTCCATGCATGCCGCGCCAGGGGCGGGCGAGGCCGACCGTCGCGTGGCCACCACCTGCGATCTGTGCCGCGACCTCGTCGGCCCGGATGACGACCCGAGTTGTGTCTACGCCTGCCCCCACGACGCCGCCTTCCGCATGAGCGGCCAGGATTTGCTGAAAATCGTCACGGCCCGGAGGGCACAGCCGACGTGACTCCCGACGCCCACACTGCCCGTCGCACGACGAGCCCTCCGGCGGCCACCCCCTACCTTGGCGACTTCGAACGCCGGCGCCGCGAGGCCGAAACGGTGAACGAGCGGATGGTGTCCATGCTCATCGTGGCCTTGACGGGCTCGACGTTGCTCGTGCAGATGATCTGGAACCTGGAATTCCCGTTCGTGCCGGTTCCGGACCGTGTGAAGCTCGTCTCCCTGGCGATCCTCGTGGCCCACGTGGGCGTGGTGGCGGCGATCTCTCTGCAGCGCGGCTATTCGCCCCTGCGGAAGTACGTCATCGTCGTGATGCGGATGGCCCTCCTCGGGTGCCTCTGCTGGGCCGAGTGGTATCACAGCATGCCGGCGTACGGCCTGATTCGGCCGACGTCGCTGTTCGCCGTCACCATCGTGCTCACGGCCCTCTCCTACAGCCGTGCCGCCGTCGTGCTGGCCGGAGCGCTCGCCTGTGTGCTGTATCCCACCATCTCGCTGTTCGGGCCCGTGTGGCCCGCGAGCCTCCATGCCGGCATCTTCGCCATCCAGTTGTTCGTCGCCGTGACCGCCGCCGCCTACCGGATCGTCTCGGAGATGCGCACGATGTCGGATGAATCCGTGTCGAACGAGCGGCTCAGCCGGTTCTTTTCTCCCGAACTGGCCTCCGCGATCGCCCATGAGCCCGAAATCGCCCTGCGGTCGGCGGAGTGTCGGGTCACGGTGCTGTTCAGTGACATCAGCGGATTCACGGCCATGTCTTCCCGGATGTCGCCGGAGGAGGTCGTCAGCCTGCTCAATGCCTACTTCCCGAGGATGGTGGAGATCGTGTTTCGCCACGGCGGCACGCTCGAGAAGTTCGTCGGTGACGCCCTGCTCGCCGTGTGGGGGGCGCCGGTGGAAAGCCATGACGACGTCGATCGGGCCGTGGCGGCTGCGGCCGAGATGCAGGAGGCCGTGGCCACGTTCAACGTCGAGCAGCAGGCCGCGGGCCGGCCGACGATCGCGATTCACGTCGGGATCGCCTCCGGTCCCGCCGCGGCCGGTTACATCGGCACGGATCGCTACGTGCAGTATGCCGTGATCGGCGACACGACCAACGTCGCCGCCCGGATCTGTTCGGCGGCGGGCCCAGGGGAGATCCTGGTGTCGGACGCGACTCGACGCGGGCACTCCGGACGGGGCGCTGTGTTCGAGGACGTGCCCGCGATCGCGGCCAAGGGAAAGGACGGGCCGGTCACCGTGCACCGGGTACGGCCGGCGGCGCCCTGAACGCCGTCGCGATCACGCGGAGGAGCGTCGCAACCGCCGCGGCGTCGTAGCCCCGGGGGCTCGAAAACCGCACGGGCCTGCCATCGGCCACCTCCACCGGGAACTCGAGCAGTTCCCGAAGCAGCGCCAGCCGCGGACGCACGTCTCCATCGACGGCGAACCTGCCGACCGCCACCTCGCGGTCGGCGACGGCTTCCAGGGCTCCGAGCGCGGACACGGCCTCGGCCCAGTTGGCGGCGTTCGTACCCGCGACGATCCCAGCCGCGAGGTCGTCGGCGGTCGCCGTCGCGAGCCGGTCATGCAGCCCCGTTCGCGCGGCTTCGACCGCCCGGATGGCCTCGTCGAGCGGCCCCGCGTCTGGCAGGCGCGCCCAAGCGGCGTCGATCGCGCCGCGGACCAGGGAGAGCGTCTTCGCCTCCGCGGGCGGCAGCAGGATGTCGAGATGGGTCCAGTACATCGGCTCGAGTCGCGGCGACCCCGGTCGTGCGTCAGGCGGGACCGCCGCCGGCGCGAACGCCGCCGGGCGGTGGCATCCATGGCAGTCGAAGGCGGTGAACTCGGGCCATGTGCCGCAGGTGAGGCCGCGTCGGCCCGTCCGCGCCGCCTCGGCCTGCGACTGCATCTGCTGAAGAAAGGCGGCCAGCGTGG
>CAZONY010000064.1:0-6502 GCA_964581215.1 uncultured Chitinophagaceae bacterium
CTCGACGCCGATGATCCGGCCCGTGTCGTACTCGTCGCCCGCAGCGGCCGCGCTTTCGGTGCAGTCGATGCCGCCGACCACCGTGCCCAACGCGAACGGAATGACGACGGGCAGAAAGGCGAGCGCATCGTTCCAGGCCTCGAGCCACTCCAGCCGCAGTGCCGAGAGCCAGGCCGTGGGCCACAGTGCGGCTGCGGGATCGACCGTGGGGTGCGCGGCGGCCGGAAGCCATCCCGTCCACGTCCCCGCCGCGTGGAGCAGCCCCCCCACGACGAGCGGGGCGAGGTCGCCGGGAATGCGGAAGGGCGGCGTGATGCGGGCCGTCAGGCTGGCCAGCACGATCCCCAGGGCGACGAGGCCCACCACAGGAGAGCCGATGATCTCGAGCATCGGCAGGAAGGAGATCAGGGCCAGGGCGATCGCCGCCAGGCTGCCGAGCAGGCCGGCCCGGGGGACGACCCTGCGGATCGTCCCGGCGACGAACGCGGAGGCGACCTTGAAGCAGCCGCTGAGCACGATGGCGCACATCCCGACGTGCCAGGCGTGCCGGGCGGCCGCCTCGACATCGAGCCCGGCGGCGACGGACTGGGCAAAGGTGGGGCCGAGGACGAAGAACACCATTCCGAACGTGCTGGGCGTGTCGAGACCCAGCGGCATGGCCGTGACGTCGGTGCGGCCCGTGCGTCGGGCCAGCCGGAAGGCCATCCAGGTGAAGATGAGATCGCCCACGACGACCCCCACGGCCGTGCCCGGAACGAGATGGCCGAGGGCGAACTGCGCCGGAAAGCCGAAGACCGACTCCAGCAGGGACACCAACAGGACGAGGCCGGCGAGGTTGTCGAGGGACAGGCCAAAAAAGGCGTTGATATCGCCCGGGGCGGACCAGCGGTAGTGGGGGGGCGACGATGCCATGGGGAGGCCGCGGAATGTCGTTTTCCGTGACGAAAAAGTCAAACTTCCCCCCATCGGCGGGCCGCACCAAACGTTCGCGGCCCCCTCTTTGCCGTGGCTATACTCGCTCCAGCGTCCCGGCGGCCCTTTCCCCGGGGTGAACCTTTCCTTTCCGGGGTCCGTAGCACGGATGGATTTGCACGAAACGGGTTCCGCTTCCGGATCGGACACCGGGCTCGATGGGAGCGCCGGTGGCGGTTCGGGAACCGGCCCGACAGACGAGGAACTGCTCACCCGCTTTCGGCAGGATGACGACGCGGCCGCCTTCGAGTCGCTCGTGCATCGCTACGAGAGCGAGTTGTTCAGTTACCTGCGCCGCTACCTCGGCAACGCCGAGATGGCGGAGGATGTCTTTCAGGCGACGTTTCTGCAGGTCCACCTGAAAAAGGAACAGTTCGAGGAGGGCAGGCGGTTTCGGCCGTGGCTCTACACGATCGCGACCAACCAGGCCATCGACGCCCAGCGGCGGAACAAGCGGCACCGGATGGTGAGCTTGGACCACCGCACCGGCGGAGAGGACGACGTGGGCGCGCTGGTGGAAATGCTCTCGGGAACCGAGCGCACCGCCGATGAACGAATGGAGGAGGAGGAGGCTCGGGAGTGGGTCCGTGGCGCGGTCGGAGATTTGCCCGACACGCTCCGCTCGGCCCTGCTGCTGGTCTACCACCAGGGCATGAAATACCGGGAGGCGGCCGATGTGCTGGGCATCCCCGTGGGGACGGTGAAGAGCCGCCTCCACGCGGCCCTGCTCAGGCTCAACGAAACCTGGCAGACCGATCATTCCGCAACACCATGAAACGAATTCGCCAACCCATCAACCGACACGCGCGAGAGCCCATGTGATGCGAGACGACCTCGTCGGCTATCTGCTGGAGGCTCTGGAGGAGCCCGATCGGAAACGTTTGGATGCGGCCTTGGCCGACCCGCGGGACGGTTCGGCCATGCGACGCGACCTCGACCGCCTCCGGCTGGCGATGCGGCCGCTCGCCCGCGATCGTGCCGCCTGCCCGCCACCCCCGGGGCTGGCCAGGCGGACGCTGGCCTTCGTGCATGCACAGACCGCCGCGACGCCGCGGCCGATGCTGTCGCCCGCCTCCGACGCGCCGGCCACCGTCGGAGGAGCCCGGATCTGGCTCGACCGGTTGATCGTCGCCGCGTCGGCTTTGGCGGCGTCGGTGCTGGTGGGGCCGCTCCTTCTGGACGCCATCGAAGACTCGCGGGCTCGGCGGACCGAGCGGAACTTGCAGAAGATTTCCTCGGCCCTGCAGGGCCATGCCGAATCTCACCGAACCTATCCGACGCCCCCCGATTCCGGACCGCTCTCCCGTGCCGGCCTCTACGCCCCGACGCTCGTCTCGGAGCATCGGCTCGTGGCGGACGACGGCACGGTGCTCGTGCCGGGAAGCCACGGCGGCCGGGAAAAGGAGTTCCACATTCCGACGCTCGACGAACTCAAGGCGGCGGTGGGCACGCCGCAGTTCGAGGAACTCGTGCGGACGATGGGAGGAGACTTCGGCTACACGCTCGGCCATCGCGATGCCACCGGCCGGCTCGTTCCCAACCTCAACCGTCGCCGCGAGCACCACCCGATCATGGCCGATGCGCCCGACCCCTGCTGCGAAAAGAGCAGCAACCACCCGGGTGGCATCCACTACATCCTCTTCGAGGATGGCCATGTGAAGCGGGTGTTCCTCGACGAGCTCCACGAAGCAGGCGATCATCTGTACCGCAACGACGAAGGCGACACGGCGGCCGCCGACGATCCGGATGATGCTGTGATCGGTGATTCGCACCACCAGCCGTAGGGCGGTGGGGTCACACGAGCGAGCGGGCGGCGGCGGCGACGGCGGCGGCCGTGATGCCGAAGTGTTCGTAGAGCGCGGGCGCGGGGCCGGAGGCGCCGAAGCCCTTCATGCCGACGAACACGCCGCGAGTCCCGATCCATTTCTCCCACCCGAAGCCGCAGGCGGCCTCGCAGGCGACACGGGCTGTCACCGCGGCGGGAAGCACGCTCTCCCGGTAGGCGGCGTCCTGCTCCTCGAAGCGATCCCAGCTCGGCATGCTGACGACGCGGGTCCGGATGCCCTCGGCGGCAAGCTTCTCCGCGGCCTCGAGGCAGATCATGACCTCGCTCCCGGTGCCGATGAGGATGCAGTCCGGTGTGCCTCCGGCGGCATCCTTCAGGATGTACGCCCCCTTGGCCACGCCGCCGGCGGCCCCGAGGCCCGCACGGTCGAGCGTGGGGACGTTTTGCCGGGAGAGCACGATCACCGCGGGGCGGTCGGCCCGGGGAAGGATGGTGCGGTACGTCTCGGCCACCTCGTTGGCGTCGGCAGGACGGAACACCGAAAGGCCGGGCACGGCGCGGGCGCTGGCCAGTTGTTCGATCGGCTGGTGCGTCGGTCCGTCCTCGCCGAGGCCGATCGAATCATGGGTGAGCACATAGATCACGCCGAGGCCGCCCACCGCCGAGAGCCGCAGCGACGGCTTCAGGTAATCGAAGAAGACGAAAAATGTGGCGCAATAAGGCCGCAGGCCGGAGAGGGCCATGCCGTTGCAGGCCGCCGCCATGCCGTGCTCGCGGATGCCGAAGTGGAGGTTGCGGCCGCCGGCGTCGCTATCGCTGAAGCCCGTCTCGGCGTCGATGAGCGTCATGGTCGAAGGAGCCAGATCGGCCGAGCCCCCCAGGAACCAGGGTATGGCGGCGCTGATCGTCTGAAGCACCTTGCCCGAGGAAACGCGGGTGGCGAGTCCCTTGGCGTCCGCCGGAAACGACGGCATGCGGGCTTCCCAACCGGCTGGCAGCCGGCCGGCGACGAAGCTCGCCAGTTCGGCGGCGAGATCGGGCGCGGTTCGGGCCAGCGCGTCCACGCTCGTTCGCCACTCCGCATGGGCGCGACCACCGCGGGCTCCGAGCGTGGCGGCGAAGTGCTGCGGCACCTCCGGAGGCACGAGAAACGAGGCCTCGGTCGGCCAACCGTAGGCCGCCTTGGCCCCCTTGATCTCGTCAGCCCCGAGCGGTGCGCCGTGGGCCGCGTGCGAACCGGCCTTCTTCGGGGCGCCGTAGCCGATCACGCTCTTCACGACGATGAGCGTCGGCTTCGATCGCTCCGCCTTGAAGGCCGCCAGCGCGCCAGCGAGGGCGGCGGTGTCGTTGGCGTCGGCCACGTGTTCGACCCGCCAGCCGAGGCCGCGGAACCGTTCGGCCACGTTCTCGCTGAAGGCCAGATGCGTCTCACCTTCGATCGTGATCGAGTTGTCGTCATAGACCCAGCAGAGATTGGAAAGCTTCAGGTGGCCGGCGATCGACGCGGCTTCCGCGGCCACGCCCTCCATGAGGTCGCCGTCGCTGCAAAGCACGTAGGTGTCGAAGTCGAAGACCGTGTGCCCCGGCCGGTTGTAGTGGGCTCCGAGCCACCGCGACGCCATTGCCATGCCGACGGAGTTGCCGCACCCCTGCCCCAAGGGGCCGGTGGTCGTCTCGATGCCGGAGGTCATGTGATGCTCGGGATGGCCGGCGCAGACGCTGTCGAGCTGCCGAAATCGCCGGATCGCGTCGAGCGGCACCGCCGGCGCGTCGCCGCCGGCCGCGCGGCGGATGCCGGCGAGGTGGATCAGCGAATAGAGGAGCATCGAGGCATGGCCGCAGGACAGCACGAACCGGTCACGGTTCGGCCAGGCCGGGTCGGCCGGGTCGTAGCGGAGAAAGTCCTTCCAGATCGTGAAGGCCACCGGCGCCAGCGCCATCGGCGTGCCGGGATGGCCGCTCTTGGCGGCCTCCACCGCGTCCATCGACAGGGTGCGGATCGTGTCGATGGCGAGGCGGTCGAGGTCGGTGGCGGGCATGATCGAATCGCTCCAGTTGGGTGGTGGTTTTCGCGAGGAGTGTAGCGGCTGGCCGAAAACCGCGTCCATGGCCAGCGGGGAACGCCGGATCGGCCGCGTCACCGCGACAGGTGCCGTCGGTACTCGGCGTCGAGCGTCGCGTAGTCGGTCTGGCAGAGCCTCGCGAGCGTGTCGGGATCGGCCGTGCCGGTGTAGACCCGCACGAGATACTCGACGAACGCCTCCCGATGGCGTCCTTCCAGGCCGGTCATGAAGAAGTCGGCGAGTCCTGAGATCTGGCTGTAGAGCATGGGGAGTTGCTCGCGGGCCTGAAACTCCCGCCGGCCGAGCGACGCCAGCTCTTCCAGGGGAACGTAGAAATCATCCTCCAGCAGCCGTTGCCTGGCGGCCGGCACGCGGCCGGCGTCGAGGCCGCCGAGCGTCCAGCCGAAGTCGGTGCGGATGAGGCTCTCCATGAAGCAGGCGGCCGCCTCGACCACCCAAAAGCCGCACCGTTCGCCGACGAGTGGGCTCGTCTTCCGCATCTCGCCGAAGAGCTGGTGAGTGGCTTCGTGATGCACCGTCGTCGGCGTCCGCTCCTCGCCCACGAAGAACCAGCTCGTTTGCGTGGGTGTCCAGTAGATGCCGAGCGTCTGGGCGACCAGCGGCTCGAGTTTCCCCATCTCGGCGACGTACTGTCCACGGTCGGCGGTGAGGATCGCGGCGAAGGGGCCGCGGAGCGGCGGACGGCCGCGGCCCTCGAACTGTCGTTCCAGCCCGGCCGGCTCGGCCTGAAACCCGCCGAAGGCCTGCAACCAGATCGTGAACGTTTCCTCCATCTCGCGGGCGAGAGCGGCCGCTTCCGCGAGATTCGCCGTGGAGCGGATCTGCCAGTGGTCGGAGGTGAATGTCCACGCCCGGTCGAGGGACCGTGGCCCCGGGTCGATGTCATCCGCGCGCATCCAGCGGCCCCGCTCGTAGCGCTCGCCGCCCCGATACCGCTCCTGACGCGAGCGGGGTAGCCAGCCGAACTCCGCCGACCAGGTCTCGCCCCGGTCGAGCCGGCGGGCCGTCTCCGGCCACACCCAGTCGTCATCCCGCTTCACCCAGCCGCCGGCCGCCCGGGCGGGGGCGTGACCGGGATCCTCGCGCAGCGCCAGCGCGAGCAGCCGCACGGCGTCGCAGCTCCGCTGGGCGAAGCCGGTCCCTTCGGCGTGGGCCCGGGCCGCCTCGAGCGCCAGGGCGAACAGGTCTGCGGCACGACGGCGACGGTCGGCCACGAAGTCATCCCAGATCCGGCGCTCCGTGGGCGTGACGATCGCCTCGGGCGCCTCCAGCCGGGGCGGGATATCGACCACGATCAGACGGCCTGAGGCCGCCGGCAGTTCCCAGCCACGGATCATGGTCGCCAGCGAGTCGATGCCGGCTTTCTCGGCCCGCTCGGCGAGGAGCGCGGCGGTCGCCCTCCACCGTGTGGCCAGTTCCTCTTCGCCCGGCAGGGGTGGTTCCCCGGCCGCCGCGTTGATGGCGATCACGCTCCAGATCGCAGCCGCGATCCGGAGCGGCCGTCCATCCTTGGAGAGACCGCCCACGATCGTCCTCCATCCTCCGGCCGGCGGCCGGAGGCGTGTTCAGCTGTCCGCGAAGGCCGAGTCGAACTGCCGCCGGCTGGGGGCGAAATCGAGGTTGTGCACGAACTCGCAGGCCTCGGCGGCGCCATGCTCGC
>CAZONY010000064.1:6512-10515 GCA_964581215.1 uncultured Chitinophagaceae bacterium
CTCGCGGTCCATGCCGCAATCCTCCCACTCCACCGAGAGCGGCCCCTCGTAGTTGATCTGGTTGAGGGCGCGGATGATCTCCTCGAAGTCCACGCCGCCGCGGCCCGGCGAGCGGAAATCCCAGCCCCGCCGCGGGTCGCCGAAGTTGAGGTGGCTGCCGAGGATGCCCCCCCGGCCGTTGAGGTTGACGATCGCATCCTTCACATGGACGTGGTAGATGCGGTCGTGGAAGGTGCGGATGAATTCGACCGAGTCCACGCCCTGCCAGTGGAGGTGGCTGGGGTCGAAGTTGAAGCCGAACTCCTCCCGGCGGCCGAGGGCATCGAGCGCCCGCTGCGCGGTGACGGTGTCGAAGGCGATCTCGGTCGGGTGCACCTCGAGCGCGAACCTCACGCCGCACTCCGCGAACACATCGAGGATCGGATTCCAGCGATCGGCGAATTCCTGGAAGCCCGCGTCGATCATCGAATCTGGCACCGGCGGGAAGGAGTAGAGAAGATGCCAGATCGAGGAACCGGTGAAGCCGTTGACCACCGACACGCCGAGCTGCTGGGCGGCGCGGGCGGTCCGCTTGATCTCCTCGGCGGCCCGCTTGTTCACCCCGGCCGGATTGCCGTCGCCCCATACGTGCGGAGGCAGAATCGCCTTGTGCCGTTCGTCGATGCGATCGCAGACGGCCTGCCCGACGAGGTGGCACGAGATCGCGTAGACGGAGAGATCGTGCCGTTCGAGCGTGTCCCGCTGCGCGGCGCAGTAACCGCTTTCCTCGGTGGCCCGGGTGACGTCGAAGTGGTCTCCCCAGCAGGCCAGCTCCAGGCCCTGGTAGCCGAACTCCCGAGCCTTGCGGGCGAGATCCTCGAGCGGCATGTCGGCCCACTGGCCGGTGAAGAGCGTGACGGGGCGGGGCATGTCGGGACTCCTGGCTGGGGACGAGGGGACGGCGAAAGCGATCAGTCTAAAGCCGAACGCCGAAAGCCGAAAGCGGCCGTCATCGCCGGATGACACCGCGGAGCAGCCACAGGCCCCAGAGCGTCACGAGGACGTTGCCGGCCCATACGGCCGGAGACGGGAAGGCCCCCGCCTTGACGCGGGAAATCCCCAGCATGAACACGGGGTAGTAAACGACGAGGATCGGCAGGAAGCAGAGGAAGAAGCTCGTGAGGAAGTCCGCGTTTCGCATCCGGATCGCCATCGGGGCGCCCACCAGCACGAAGCACAGGCAGCTGAAGCCGTTCGCCCACCGTCGCCACGGCTCCATGACGATCCGCGTGAGCCGGGTCACGTGATACTCGGCGTGATCCTTATAGGCCTTCGTGACGGACGGCGCGGTGCGTTCGAGATGGCCGCCCAGGATGGCGATGGCGGTTTGCCCGGCGGCGAGCTGCTCCAGTTGGTGGATGCGGTGCTCCTCCTCGTCGCGGGCCTTGGCAAACTCCGCCATCGCGATCTCCGACGGGCTCGACGACGATATCCCCTTGCGGCTCACGGCGTCGAGCGGCACCTTCCGCACGATCTTGTCGGGGAAGACGGCCTTCACGTCTCCCATGTGGAGCGTGCCGTCGTAAAAGGTGACGATCAGTTCACTGGCATCCGCGTCGGTGGTGATTTCCGCCTCGGCGGCCGAGATGGTGGCCAGCTCGCCGCCGCTCTGGCTGAAGGAGAGCGTGGGACGGATGAGCCTTCTCCCCTCGACTCCGCGGACGTTGATCGAGAGCTTCGGCGTGGCGTAGGACCGCTGCTGCCGCAGGCGCCCGTAGATGATCTCCTCGACGCTGTTCACGATGACCCGCCGGATGCCGTTGCGACCCCAGGAAACGGCGACGTCGTTGAGCCACACGGAGACGAAGCTCACGACCACCGCCAGGCCGATCGCCGGCCAGATCGTCGCCATCGGGGTGATGCCCGCCGCCTTGAGGGCCGTGATTTCGTTGGATGCCGACATCCTGCCGAATACGCTGGCCACGGCGAAGAGCATGGTTCCCGGCACGGCGAACCGCATCGCCTCCGGCAGCACGTAGGGAACGAGCCGCGCGATCTGGATGATGCCCAGGCCCTGCTGCTGCGCCTCCTTGACGAGTCCCACCACGAGCATGAAGAGGGTGAGTGCGGAGAGCGAGACGAGAAAGACCTGCAGCAGCTCCACGAGCACGTAGCGAGAGATGATCTTCATGGCACCGGCAGTGTAGCCGGAGGATCATCGACGTCGGCAGGCCGATCCGCCGGGGAATCCGCGGCGGCAGGCCCACGGGGCAGCGCTCGGGCGAGGATCGCCAGGGCCTCGGCGGCCACGGCGACGGCGTCGTCGAATCGCTCGGCGGCCGCCTCCTCGCGGGCCCGGGAGGCGAGAACGGTCGTGCGCTCACGCTCGGCGACGGGGAGGCTCGCGGCCCCGGTCTCGATGCTCCTGATGACGTGCTCGAGCAGCGGCCGGTTCGGGGAGCAATCGGCGGAGCGGTAGGGGCCGCGGGAGGCTCGTTTGTCGGAGGATCGCCCCGAGTTCTCCGCGGGCAGCATGGAGAGCAAGCCATAGAGGAGGAAAACGATCGTTCCCAGGAAGGCCGTCGCCGCGGCGATCGGGCTCATGAGCTGGATGAACGGGGAGCCATCTCGCACCAGTTCGCTCCCGGGCATCACGAGCAGGCCCGAAAAAAAGCAGGCCGCAGCCGCAGCCAAGGGCACCCAGTGAATCCGTTGGGAGCCCGCCGCCAGGCCGGTGTCGGTGAGAGGCCACGGCTCCTGGTGGGCGAACGTCTTCGTCACCTCCTCCGCTCCTGCCCGCGCGATCACGACGGTGACGTTGTCGGGCGCGCCGCGGGCCAGCGTGAGACCGACGAGGGCCTCGGCCGCCCGGGCCGGGTCGCGGATGCGTCCTGCCAGCAGGCCGATCTCCTCGTCCCGCACTTGTCCCGACAGACCGTCGCTGCACAGCAGGAAGACATCGCCATCCGCCACCGAGAGGGGGCCTTCGAGATCGGGCTCCACCTCCGCGTGAGGTCCCATCGAGCGGGTGATGATGTTCTTCGGGATCGCCGCCGCTTCCTTCTGGGGCAGACCGCACTCCCAGGCGAGCGAGTGATCCCGCGAGAGCTGTTCGATCGACCGGCCACGGATCCGGTAAGCGCGGCTGTCGCCTACGTGGCCCAGCAGGGCGCCACGCGGCACGAGCACGAGCACGGTGCACGTGGTGCCCATGCCCCGCAGTTCCGCGTGGGCCCGGCCCCTGTCGAAGATTTCGGTGTTGGCCTGCCGCAGGGCGCGGAGCAGGGCTTCGGGAGGGGTCTGGTGGGTGAACTGCCGGTAGATGGTCGGCACCCGCTCCGCGGCGATGCGGCTGGCCTCCTCGCCACCGGCATGCGCTCCCATGCCGTCGGCCACGATGAACATCCAGCCCCGGCCGTGGAAATCCTCAGGGTCCGCCGGGGGGAGCACGGCCCAGGAGTCTTGGTTCACCGATCGGCGGCAGCCGACGTCGGACCGGTCGCTGGCGACGAGCGTCGTGCCTTTGCCCACGCTGGGAATCCCCGGAAACTTGAAGGTCCGACGAAAGCGGGTGATTCTAGCGGGGGGGCGAGGGCGGGGCGATATGCGGTCATGACCGGCCGGCATGCCCGGTCTGGCGGCGGGGCGGCAGTCCATCTATATGGTTTCGGCCATGAATCCCTCCCGCCGCACGATTCTCCTGGTCGCCGCCGCCCTCGCGCTCGTGGCCATGCCTGGCTGCGTGCAGCGGCGGATGACGATCCGCAGCAATCCGCCGGGCGCGCTGGTGTATGTCGATGACTACCAGGTCGGCACGACCCCTGTCTCGACCGACTTCATCTACTACGGCACTCGGAAGATCCGGCTCGTCAAGGACGGCTACGAGACGCTGACCGTGCGGCAGCCATTCCCGTTGCCCTGGTACCAGGTGTTTCCACTCGACTTCGTCACGGAAAACCTCTGGCCGGGAGAGATCCGTGATGAACGGGTCGTCGACCTGGCGATGATGCCCGCATCATCGACT
>CAZONY010000065.1:0-10501 GCA_964581215.1 uncultured Chitinophagaceae bacterium
GTCGGCTACGTGGAGTTAGGCACCGATTCGTGGATCTCCAAGATCACCGGAACGATCATGGCCAGTTCCGCAAACGGCCTGTTGCTCTTCGTCTACACGTCGAGCCTGATGTTCATCCTCCGCTTCTTCGCCGGTCCGATCGTCGAGCGGATCTCGCCGCTCGGCCTGCCCGCTGCGTCGGCGATCTTCGGGGCCGTCGGCCTGACGCTGCTGGGCAACGCCGAGGGGGCCGTGATGTGCATCGTGGCGGCGACGGTCTACGGCATCGGCAAGACCTTTCTCTGGCCGACGATGCTGGCGGTGGTCAGCGAGCAGTTCCCGAAGGGCGGCGCCATCACGATCGGCGCCGCCGGCGGCGTGGGCATGCTCGCGGCCGGCCTGCTGGGCGGACCGGGGATCGGCTTTCTCCAAGACAAAAACGCCTCCGAGGATCTTCGCAAGGCCGATGCGGCCGTCTTCGAGCGGTACCGCGCCCCCAAGGAAAACGAGTTCCTCTGGCTGAAGTCCTCCGGTCTCGACGGCGCCAAAGTGGGCGTTCTCGAGGACGGTGGCAAGGAGGCCCAGCGGGCGCTGGCGCTCCTGGAAAAGGAGCAGGCCAAGCCGGAGGCCATTGCGGCCCAGAGAGCCCTGGTCTCCTGGTGGACCGAGGATGCGTCGCCCAGCAGCGCGCAGGACAAGCCGCTGGTCGAGGCGGCCGGTCTCTTTGGTGGTCGCCAGGCGCTCAAGCTCACGGCCCTGGTGCCGGCCGCGATGTTCGCCTGTTACGCCCTGCTGCTGGCGTGGTTCCGCATGCGTGGCGGCTATCAGGCTCGTGGCCTTGGCCATTGAGCGGCCGTAGTTCGAGCCACCCCGGGAAGGCAGTGGCCGCCCGCACGCCGCCGGGGAAATCCGTCGCCGTCGGCACGGCCGCGTCGGCGGCGACCAGCGCGGCCAAACGCTCGTAGTGAGCCGCCGTCATGTCCCGCTGCGGCCAGCCCTCCCGCTTCCATACGGCCGTGAACAGTTCCGCCAGGAGGAAGGGATCGAGCATCGCCAGCGGACGGGTCGGCAGGATGATCGTTCCGTCGGCCTGTCGGCGGGCGTGAGTGTCGAGGAGGTGATCCGCCGCACTCTGCAGCGCCCTCGAGAGGCGACCGATCTGGCCGCCAAGTCGCGCTAGCGCCGAGGAGGCCTCCGGATACGGCCCGGCCGAGCACCGCCTGAAGATCTCGTGACGCAGGAAATTGCGGGAATGACGGATGTCGTGGTTGGATGCATCCTCGCACCAGACCTCGCCACGTTCGGCGAGCCACCCGCGAACCTCGGCGCGACGCATTCCCAGCAGCGGGCGGACGAGCGAGACGCCGTCGCACAGTTGTCTGGCCGCCGGCATGCCCGCCAGCCCGGCCGGGCCCGTGCCCCGGAGGGCGCGATGGAGGATCGTCTCGGCCTGATCGTCAGCCGTGTGGGCCACCGCGACGTGTCGCCCGCCGACAGACCGGGCCACGTCCTCGAAGAACCGATACCGCATGCGACGCGCCCGCGCCTCGACGCCTTCGCCACCGGGATGCCCGCTGCCGCAAACCTGCAGGCGACGGGTGTCGCATCGGAGCGCCAGCCGCTTGGCCAGCGTGGTGACAAAATCCCGGTCGGCGGACGCCTCGGGCCGAAGATCATGCTCGGCATGCGCGACGACGAGCGTCGCTCCTGTTCGGCCCCGGGCCAACGCGGCCAGGCCCACGAGGAGCGCGGTGCTGTCAGCGCCTCCGGAGACCCCCACGACGACCGGTGACTCCCAGAAGGCATGCTTCGGCAGCGCCGCCTCCAGGTGGCGAAGCAGCGGCTCGGTGGCAGGACAGGCCTTCATGGTCGAGACGAATGCGGGGGCCAAAAGCCCTCATCGTACCGTGCTGCGTGCTGGCGGCACCGCCGGAACCAGGAAATCCCGCCGGGCAAACGGCATTGAGCCGTCGCCAACGGGCTTCTACCCTTCCGCCCCCGGTCCATCGGCCGAGCCGTCGGATCATGACGCAGAGAAAGGATCGCCGCATGCCGCCGCTTTCGCCCCCCTGCCGCCTGCTTGCCGCCACGGCCCTGTCGGCCCTGACCCTCATGCTGGGAGGCTGCTCGACCCTGGGAACGATCGCCTACTTCATCCAGCCCAACGACGTGCCGGCTGAATTCGGCGGCCTCCGCGGCAAACACGTGGCCGTGGTCTGCCGGCCGATCGTCGAACTGGAGTTCAGCGACGCCGGCTCCTCTCGCGAACTGGCGGGTATCGTCGGGTCGTTGATCGGGCAGAACGTGCGGCACGTGAAGATCATCGGCCAACGGGAAGTGGCCCGCTGGATCGACGAAAACGACTGGGTCGACTACGACACGCTCGGCAAGGCTCTGGGCGCGAACATGGTCATCGGCATCGACCTCGAGGCGTTTCGGATGCACGAGGGATCGACGCTCTACCGGGGCCGGGCCTCGGCCGTCGTCCGGGTGGTGGACGTCGCCTCACGGGAGACGCTGTTCGAGGAACGCATCGAAGATTTCGCCTACCCGGGGAACGGCGCCGTGCCGGCGGCAGACCGTTCGGAGTCGCAGTTCCGGGCGATGTTTCTCCAAGTTCTTGGCCGCCGCATCGCCCGCCTGTTCCATTCGTCCGACAGCCGCAGCACGTTCGCCGAGGAAAACCTCGACCTGCTGTAAACACGAAACCCTTGCCATCGTGGCCTCGGGTTTCTTGGCGAGCGCAGTCCTGGCGACGGCAAAGGGCCGGAGGCCCGCTTTTCTTCCGGCCGGAGGCCGGCAAGCGGAGCGAGGCCAGGATGGCGAGCTCCGCGTGAAACTAGACGTTCTTGAGGTCGCGCCGGGGCTTCGGCGGCGCCAGCGTCCTCTTCTTGTCGTCCTGCGGCGGCGCCCTGTTGGGGTTGGGGTTGTTGTTCCCCGGGCGTGCCTTCTGATCGTTGACCCCCGTATGCCGCTCCTCCCAACGAAAACCGATGGGGGTCTGTAGTTCGTCGGCCGCCAGCAGGGCCCAGGGGGTGCCGGGATGTTCGGCCACCACCCGCTCCAGAAACTCCTTGGCCTGGGACGCCAGCTTCTGAGTCCGTGAGTCGATTCCCGACACGTCATCGGCCGGCATGAGCTGCCACGTGTCGCTGCCGGCCTTCGAGAACTTCATCCCCGACTTCGCGTTGCCGAGCATGCTGTTGTAGGCATAGGTCCGAACCTTGAGGGCCAGCACCCGCCCCATCGCCAGATCGTAGCCGGCCTGCCAACGCTTTTCCTCGATCTTCGGACGGTCGCTCGCCCCCTTGGCCAGGATGTCATGGATCGCGTCCACTTTGGTCTGCAGCACGGCCGCCTCGCGCTGGGCCAGCCCGAGGAGCCGTACCAGATCGGCGTCGTCCTTCCTGGGGAAGGTCAGCGTCGGCGCCTCGACGGGACTGATCTCGGAACTCTTCCCCGCCTCGACCAAGGCCTGCTTGGCCCGGTTCCTGCGGATCAATTGGTCGATCTCGGCTGCCGGGAGGTAGTCGGGGCGGTAGTCCCGCATCACCCCGGGGTCGAAAAAGTGCCGGAGCTGCGACGACATCGGCGCGACTTCATGGTCGCTCACTCGCCCCTGCTTGGATCGGCTGGGGTGCACGGCGAAGTAGAGACCCTGCGTGGCCGCGCAGAGTTTGGAGAGGCTGAAAGGGCCGAAGCCCGATTCGATGGCATCATCCTTGAATCGCCCCGCATGGATCCGCACCAACTCGGGGTACAGCGTCTCCGGGCCCTGCTCCACCACCGCCCATTGGTCCCGCTGCTCGTACTGCGGATCGGGCTCGACGAACCGCATCTTCACCTGCCGCTGGCCGAACGGCGCCGGCACGCCGACCACGTACACAGGAATGCCGAGCTGCTGGCATATCCGGGCCGTCTGATCCGCGAAATTTTCGTCGTTGCCAACCTCGTCGGTGAAGGCGATGACAAGCACATTCTTGCGAGGAGCGGTGTTGCGAAACACCCGCGCTCCCTCCGCCACCCGGCCGATCGCCGTGAATGTCATCTCCACGCCCGAATCGTCGATCTCGATCGAGCGAATCGCCTCCACGACCTCGCGGCAGTCGTTCGTCGGCTTCTTCGTGATCGGCGTCACGTGCTTGCCGTAGCCCACGACGACGTGCGACAGTTTGCGGCTTCGCGAGCCCCCGTCAGCGACCCCGAGTTCATCGAACACCCGCTCCAGACGGGCGGCGATCTCCTTCCGCTGGGCGGCCAGGCTCACCGATTGGTCGAACAGCCAGCAGACGACGGTGTCCCGATTCTGTTCCAGGTAGCCGTTGATCTCCGCCGACAGGCGATCGACCGCCCCCGCCGCGCCCGTCGTTCCCACGCCGCTCACCGCCCCCTTCACCACGATCGATTGCGACAGCGTGAGGGCGGTCGGCATCACCTCCAAGGGCTCCACCTGGATCTCGCTGGCAAGGTCGAAGACCTCCTCCATCGGCGAGACCGCCACCTCGGCAACCTCCGGAGCCACCGCCTCGGCAACCTCCGTTCCAGACTCACTCGCCGCGCCCACGGCCTCCGGCTCCTCCTCAGACACGGCGATTTCCATCGGCTCGAGCAGCGTCGGCTCCTCGAACGGATCCTGCGTCAGCAGGATCGGTTCGCTCGTTTGGAGCCGAGGCTCCAGGACGACCAACGCCAGGGCCAGGAGAACGCCCACGTGCAGCACGAGGCTGACGGCCCATGCCGGCAGCGCCAAGGCGGCGCGGGGAGGCTCGGCCATCCACTCGGAAGATTCCGCGGCTGACTCCGGCCGATCAGACGCCATGGGAGTGCCTCGCGATGACACGAGCCGGCCCGAGGTCCGGACGGCGGGCCCCGTTCACCGATCCACACTATTCTATCGACAATCCCCCGCGCCGCGGCCGAAAAATCCCGCCCGGGGCGCCGACCGCGACCGGGGGCTCTCAGGGATGGGATCCGGCACTCACGGCGGACATCCAGGGGGATGGGCTGGCCGCTCCCCGGCCGGGCGGGAGCGGGCGGTTGCCCCCGGGCCCGGGCTCGATGGTGGCTCCCGCGGCAGGCCGGCCGGACGTGACCGTCCAGGGTGGGGGCAGCCGGAGCCGCATCCCGATCGGCAGGATCTGCGGATCGGCGAGTTGGTCACGGTTGGCTGCCAGGATCGCCGCGGCGGCGCCAGGGTGGCCGTACATCCGAATGGCGAGGGTGGTGAGATCATCGCCGTCCCGCACGGTGTAGGTGGCCGGGGGCGAGGGCATGCTTTCGGCGGCCACGGCAGTCGCCGAACGGTTGCCATGAGCGACCCAACCGGGAGCCGTCGGCGGCGGACCGTGCGCGTCCAACAGCGGAGGGGGCGGCACATCGAGCGTGGACCGATACATCGGATTCATGCCCGGCATCTCCGCCACCACGCCGGGAAACGCCGTCGGCATCCGAGACGGCGGTGCGGGCACCGGAGACGGCGCGGCCGCCTGGGCCGGCGGTAGTCCCGGCCCAGACACCTGGGCCGGGCCATGATTGTCTGGCAAAACCGCCCCGCCGGCGGCACCAGGCGACACGGTTCCAGCCTGCGGATCAGGGATCGCATGACCGATCGCCGCCGGCGCGATCAGGGACGTCCGGTCAGGATCATCCGCATGCAGGCCCGCCGATTCCGCCGGCCGGGAGAGCAGTTCGGCGGCGATCGGCGCCAGGGCCGCCACGCCACCCACCAGGAACAGCAGGCCGGCGACGAACCGCAGAGCGTGGATACACTTCGTCATCATCGGACCGTTGCTCCCAAGCAACTATGGCCCGAGAACGACCGCCTGCGACCGCGGCCGGACGAAAGCGCCGCGGCCTACGCCCCGGCCGGCCCGTCCAATCGTCACGACCGTCCCAGTGCCGCGCCCGTCGCCTGTCCCGCAGTGCCATACTGCAACCGCAGGACGATGGGAGCCGCGATGAAGATCGTGCTGTAACTGCCGGCCACGATGCCCACCAGCATCGTGAACGCGAAGGCATGGATGCCCTGCCCGCCGAACAGGTACAGGATGAGGGCGGCCAGAAACGCGGTTCCCGACGTGAGGATTGTCCGGCTCAACGTCTGGTTCACGGCCGTGTCGATCATGGCCGCCGTCACGTAGCGGCTCTTGCCCCGAAGCTCGCGCAGGCGGTCGAAGATCACGATCGTGTCGTTGATCGAAAAACCGACGATCGTGAGCAGCGCCGCCACCACGTCGAGGCTGATCTTGAAATCATCGACGAGGGCCCAGCCGAGAAACGGCGCCACGAACGTGCTCAAGGCCAGGCAGCCGACCGCCACCAGGACGTCATGCACGAGCGCCACGACGGCCGCCAGGCCGAATGCGACGTTTTGAAACCGCACCCACACGTAGAGCACGATCATCACGATACTGGCGATCAGGGCGTAGAGGGCGGTCAGCTTGGTATTGCCCGCCACCTTGCCGCCGATCTCGTTGGCCGAGAGATAGACCGGCGTTTCGGCGAGTCGAGCCGCGACTTTCTCCAGCACCGCGCGGGTGGCGTCGGGATCGAGGGAGGTCGACAGCGCCCACGTGCGATACGGCTTGGTCCGGCTCGTCTCCCCTTCGGCGGTGATCTCGAAGGGGGCGTTGGCATGCCCTCCCGCCGCCAACGCCGCCTCGAGCGTGTCGCGCAGGGCCGGCCGCGTGATCTTCTGCGGGAAGTCGAGCACCGCCCCGGTGGAGAGCGAGCCCTCTTCCGGCGCCTGCCCCGCCGTCGAGCCGACGTCGCGGAAGCCCATCTCGTACGTCGCGAGCCGGCCCGGGAACGCCTCGCGGAGCGCCTTCTCCACGTCGTTGCCGTCGGCGGGCGAGTCATCCCGCAGGGAGGTGTCGATCTTGTATCGCGTGCCGGGGGGCGCATCCCCGCCGGTCACGGCACTGACGGCCACGTCGGGGAGCGACGCGACGGCCTTTCGCACCTCGGCGACGTCGAGCGGCTGATCGGCCTTGAAGGCCACCTGCACGCTCGTCCCCCCGGTGAAATCGATGTCGAAGAGCCCCTGGCCACGGTTCCAGGCGGCGCCGAGCCCGAGCAGGATGAACGCCAACGACGTGATCATGGCCGGCCGCATCCACCGCACGAAGCGAAAGTCCGGCTGGCCGAACAGCCGGGCCATGGAGAGCCGCGTGATCCAGCGGTTTCGTTCCGCCAGATCGAAGACCACCCGCGAGCAAAACACGGCCGTGAACAGATTGAGCGTGAGCCCGAGAATGAGCGTCACCGCAAAGCCCTTGAGCTGATCGGTGCCGATCGCGAACAGCACGACACCGGTGATCAGGGTCGTGAGATTCGAATCGACGATCGTCGAGAAGGCCCGCTGGAAGCCGTTGCGAATCGCCATCCGCACCGAGGCACCGCGGTCCATTTCCTCGCGCATCCGCTCGTAGATGAGGACGTTGGCGTCCACCGCCATGCCGACGGAGAGCACCAGCCCCGCCAGGCCGGCGAGCGTGAAGGCCGCCTTGACGGAGATCATCAGGGCCAGCACGAGCACGATGTTGAGGAGCACGGCGAGGTCGGCGACGAAGCCGGAAAAGCGGTAGTACAGCAGCATGAACGTGAGCACGACGATCGTCGCCATGGCCATGGCCCGGGCACCCGAGCGAATCGTGTCGGCCCCGAGCTGCGGGCTGATCTTCTGTTCGCTGATCGGCTCGCTGTAGAGAGCGGCCGGCAGGCTGCCGGCGTTGAGCACCCCCACGAGGAAATCGACGTCGGCCTGCCTGAAGCTTCCGGTGATCTGACCGTCGCCGGAGATCGTGCTGCGAATGGTGGGCGCCGAAAGGAGGGTGTCGTCGAGGACGATGCCCAGCCGGCTGGTGAGCTGGTTGGCAGGGTCGGGAAGATTCTGCCCGGTCAGCGTGCCGAAGAGGGCGGCGCCGGCCGAGTTGAACGAGAAGTTCACGCACGGCTGAAGGTTCTGGTCATAACTGGCCGCCGCCCGCGACAGGTAGCCGCCGGTGACGTCGAACCGATCGAGCATGACCAGCACCTCGACCCGTCCGTCGCCGGTCGTCCGGGTGACCAAGCCGCGATCCTCGGCCGGATCCATCTTCGCCGTGTCGAGCGTCACCCAGCGACCGATCGGCCGCCCTCCCTCCGTCACGGTCGTGCCGGGAGTGCGGGTGGCCAGTTCGATGGCCTGTTTGTGACGGGGATCCCGGGGATTGGCGGTGATCCGGAATTCGAGCACGCCGGCGCTCGACACGATCCGCTTGATGAGGTCGATCTCCGACTGATCGACGTCGGGCACGATCACCTCGATCTGATCGAGGCCGTAGCGGCGCACCGTGACCTCTTTTTGTCCGCCCGGATTGACCCGGCGGCTGACGGCGGCCACGAGCTTGTCCATGTCGACCGCCTGCGCGCCCTCTTCCGCCTTGGCATCGGCCCCGCGCTTCGAGGCATCGACCTCGTAGACGAGGATCACGCCCCCCTTGAGATCGATCCCCAGCCGCGGCGGCCAGCCGAGCCATGTGATGACGGCCCCGGCCGCGGCGGCGACGAGCACGGCAGCCAGCCGCCCCCACATGTCGGCGGCCCGCAGCCGGCGGGCGACCAGCCACGCCAGCAGCGTCGGTACGGCGACGGTGAGCAGCGTGATCAGCCACATCGCCCAGCCTTCCCGGTACCAAGGGAGATCCCCGGCGGGCACGGCGGCCGCCCCCTGCGCCAGGAGACTGACCAGGGAAAAACCACCCACCGTCGAAACGAAGCTCATCATGCTCGCACTCTTTGCAACCGGTTTGGAGAGGGAAGGGATCAGGCGTCGGCTGCGGTGCCGTCGCCCTCGGCGGTCAGCACCCGACTGACGCTGGAAAGGGTGACCGCGATCTTCACGTTGGATGCGTCGTCGATCTTGAGCAGCACCCGGTCGTTGTCGCGATCGACGTTCGCCACGATCCCGTAGAGACCGGCCGTGGTCACCACCCGGTCGTTCTTCTTGAGGGCGGCCAGCAGTTCCTGCTGACGACGCTGCCGCTCCCGTTCCGGCCGATAGAGCAGCAGCCACGCCACCAGCACGATGAGCAGCATCGGCAGGTAGGTGAGCAGGAGTTCGACACCTCCCGGCCGCGGCTGCCCTCCGGCCTCGGCCATCAAGGGCCCGACCGAAAGCGGGGCGCGAACGATCGAGGCGGCAGGTTCGACCATGGAAAAACGATGTCTCGCGGCGGACGGGAAACCGGGAATGTAGTGGCCCTCGCGCGAAGCGGGCAAGTCCGCCGTGCCGCGATGCGGTCCCGCCCTCGTCAGACGGTCGGGTCGGCGCCCCCCCCGGCGAAGCGACCGAGCAGATCGGCCCGCACCACGGCGAACCGGCCGGCGAGAATGGCTTCGCGGAGCGTCCGCACGAGCCGCTGGTAGAAGGTGAGATTGTGGATCGACGCCAGGATCGGGCCGAGCATCTCACCGGCGAGGAACAGGTGGCGGATGTAGCCCGTGGTGTGCCGGCAGGCGACGCACGGACAGCCCTCCTCCAGCGGCCGCTGCTCCGCGGCGTACCGGGCATTCTTGATCCGCACCAGGCCGGCGAACGTGTAGGCGAGCCCGGTGCGCCCGCACCGCGTCGGAAGTACGCAATCAAACATGTCGATGCCGGCGGCCACCGCCTCGACGATGTCCCGCGGCTGGCCGACACCCATCAGGTAGCGCGGCTTGCCGGCGGGCAGGTGGGGAGTCGTGGCCCGCAGCGTGGCATCCATCGCCTCCGGCCCCTCGCCGACGGACAACCCGCCCACGGCATAGCCGGGGAAATCCATCGCCGCGAGCCGCTCGGCGCTCTCACGACGGAGGTCCGGCTCGAGCCCTCCCTGCACGATGGCGAACACCGCCTGATCAGGCCTGGCATGCGCCGCCCGGCACCGGTCGGCCCACCGCAGCGACCGCCGCATCGCCTCCTCGACGACCGTCCGCTCAGCCGGCAGCGCGACGACATGATCGAGCTGCATGGCGATGTCGGCGCCGATGCGCTCCTGGATTCGCATCGAGGCCTCGGGGGTGAACACCACCGCCGCGCCGTCCACGTGCGAACGGAAGAAGGCTCCCTCCTCGGTCACCTTCACCTGCTGCGCGAGACTGAACACCTGAAACCCACCCGAATCGGTGAGCGTCGGCCCCTCCCAGCCCATGAAGCGGGCCAGCCCGCCTCCCTGCTCCACGATCGCCTCCCCGGGCCGCAGATGCAGGTGGTAGGCGTTGCCGAGCACCATCCCCGCCCCGCTCTCCCGCACCCGCTCGATCTCCACCCCCTTCACGCTGGCCATCGTGGCCACGGGCATGAACAGCGGCGTCGGCACGCTGCCCCGCGGCGTCACGAGCGTCCCTGCCCGCGCCGCTCCGTCCGTCGCCTCGACCGTAAACGAAAATCCTGGCCGCATGCGTTCAGCCTACCGGATGGGCCGGTCGTGAAATGAATCGGCGATCCCGTGAGGGGCTGCCCATGCCCCCGGGAGCCGGCCTTGCTGGCAAGCGAAGCCAT
>CAZONY010000066.1:0-7841 GCA_964581215.1 uncultured Chitinophagaceae bacterium
GAGGGAACGCCAAGGGTTCCCTCGCCAGGCAACGGTGGCCCTCCGGGGCCACCGGCTCACGAGACCTGAAAGCGGGGCTCGCCGGAGACGGCGAGCCCCGCAGCTTTTGGTGGTCTCCAGACGAACGAATGGCTGTGCGGGGTTGCCCGTGCCACATCGCCGGACGTTCGCTCCGGCCCTCCAGGCCTTCACTCTCTCGCTGCTGGCTGCGCTTTCGGCATCCTGCCTGCGCTTGCCAGCAACGCCGGCTCCGTGGCACGGGCAACCCTGAGCCGAGCCACTCGCGAGTTCCCTCGGCTCGCTGGCGCCTTCCTTGGAAAGAAGAGTTCTCAGACGTAAGTCGAGCGTTGGAGCCGCGAACAGGGAAGGGAGGCAAGAAGGATAATCTGCACAAGCTGCAAAGATTTACAGGTTTTGTCTCCACCGCTAGGTTTTTACTGCAGTTTGGAGGTCAGAAGTCTCGCGAAACGAATCACGCTTTCCCGATTGAATCCGTCGGGGAAGTGGGCAGCAGGGAGGCAGATTCAATGCTGATGACGATGTCGAGTGGCGGGACGACGGCTTTTTCCGGGGCGTGGCGGCTCCTCGGCCGGGTGATGGGACTGGCCGTCGCGGCCGCCTGCCTGCTCAGCCAGCCGGCCAGGGCCCACGAGGGCTGGCTCACCGACTACGAGTCCGCCCTGCAGGCCGCCGCCGACACCGGGCGGCCCGTTCTCACCATCTTCACCGGCAGCGACTGGTGCCCGCACTGCACCACGCTCGAGAACAACGTGCTCTCCACCGACACGTTCCTCTCGTGGGCCCGGGAAAACGTGGTTCTCCTGATGATCGACCTGCCCCAAAACGGCATTTCGGCCGCCGAACGCAGCGAGCGGTCGCAGGTGTGCATCAAATACGGCGTCCGAACATTCCCCAGTGCCCTCCTGATCGGGGCCGACGGTGAGAAAATCACGGTGAAAAAGGGCTATACCGGCCAGTCGGCGGCCAGCTGGGTCACCGACATGGCCTCCCACGTGCCCGTCCGCCCCACGCCCGACGCCGCATCCACGGCGAGCACCGAGAGCGACGGCGTGCTGCGGTCGCTCGAGGACGCCGTCGTGACCGCCCAGGACACCAAGCGGCCGATCCTGCTGGTGGTGTCGCGGAAGAGTGATTCAACGGCAAAAACCCGCTCCGCATCGCTGATCAACGATCCGGAATTCGATGCCTTCGCCCGCGAAAACTTCGTCGTGGCCGAGGTGCCGGCCGAAGGAGCCGGGGAGGGGGCCGCCGCCGCCGAGCCGATGCGGTCGCTCTTGGGCGGGGCTCCGCTGCCGGAAGAGGCCGTCGAGATCATCGTCACCGAAGACGGTGAGACGCCGTTGTTCAGCCAATCGGGCACGCAGCCGCCATCCCGCGTGGTCAGCGGCCTGCGGCGGTTCCTGGCCGCCCGCCAGGCTGCCCGCAGCGGCAACGCCACCCGGCGGTGATCCTCATCGCGGCAGGCCGATGGCCACAAGGGGTGGGTCGGCGATGACCGTCCGGGCGATCTGGGCCGTCCCGTGTCGCATCGACGTGGCCACAGCACAGCCGCCGATCGGCAGCAGGCAAAAAAGTGGTGCCGCCAGCCAGGGGAGCCAGGCCGCCAGCCCCGAGAAACGCGTGCGGGGAGCGGAAACGGTGGAATCTCGACGTTGCATGGGGAACTCCGCGGACCGGGATCAAGCGGTCGAATACAGGTCCTCGGGCGGCGGTGGCAAGGCCAGCGCCCGCCCCCAGCAGTGGCCGAGGCGGGGATCGAACCCGCACGGAGCGTGAGCCCCACGGGATTTTAAGTCCCGTGCGTCTGCCAGTTTCGCCACTCGGCCGCAGCTGCGATCGTATCTCCCCTCTCCTGCCGACGGCAAAGAGTCCGGTACACTTTGCCCGGTTTCACCCCAACGGCGGGCAAATCGCGTGGACATGTCAGGCATCGACGGTTTTCTCGGCACCCGCGGCTCCCTGGGCATGGATGTGGTCGTGGTCGGCCTGCTGGCCGTCCTCCCGATCCTGGCCTGGAGCGTCCACGTCGTCCGCTCCCGTCGCGATTTCGCCACCCACAAGCGGCTCCAGCTCCTCATCGCCGGTGCCCTGCTTGTTTGCATCGTGATCTTCGAGATCGACGTGCGAATCGTGAGCGACTGGAAGGAGCGGGCCCGGCCGAGCCCGTGGTGGCCGGCCGGCGTGCTCGGCATGCTGGGCATTCACCTCGTCTTCGCCGTCTCGACGCTCGTCCTCTGGATCTGGACGATCTGGGAGGGGCTCACGAAGTTTCCGTCGCCACCCGCTCCCGGCGGCCATTCACCGCGGCATCGGCTCATGGGCAGGCTGGCCGCCATCGATCTCGTCCTCACCACGATCACCGGCCTCACGTTCTACTGGCTGGCATTCATCGCGAAGTGACGCCGCCGGGGATCGGGCGAGGCCTCGGCTTCGGCATGCGAGGATACGCATACTCGCCTCAACCGCGCCCGATCCCCGCCTCGCGTTCCGCAGGGCTCGTCCAGCGGCAGATGGCGAGGCCGCCGAAATAAAGGAGGCACAGGGGCAGGGCGAGGAAGAGCATGCTGTAGGGATCGGCGGGGGTGAGGATCGCCGACACGATGAAGATCGCCACCACGGCGGCCCGCCACTGCGCGGCGTAGGCGGCCGCGTCGAACACACCGATCCGCTCCAGGAAGAGCATCACCAGCGGCAGTTGAAAGCCGACCCCGAAGCCGATCGGCAGGATGAGCACGAAGGAAAGCCACTCGCTGATCCGCGGGTCGGGGTCGAGGCCCAGCCAGCGGTTGAAGTCGAGCAGGTAGTCGAGCACGAAGTCGAAGACGAAGAAGAAGGCCAGGCAGACACCGGCCAGAAAGAGGCCGATGCTGATCGGCAGGAACGTCCACACCAGCCGCTTCTCGTGGCGGTAGAGTCCGGCGGCCACGAACGTCCACAACTGGTAGAAGATCCAGGGGCTCGCGACCACGATGCCGACGAGCAGGGCGGCCTTCACGTAGATCCCGAACGCCTCCTGCGCCGAGAGCGTCGTGATGCTCACCCGCGGATCGTTCTTCAGCGGTTGCCAGAGGAAGAGCGGCACGAGGGAGCCGGTATCGAAGGCGGCGGAGCCGGGAAGCGACGCGGTGCCGGAGGCGGTGGGGCCGCCGGCCGCTGCCGCGAGCACGCGGGCGAGTTGTTGCGGATGCACTTCGCGGAGTTCGAAGGACAGGCCCAGTCGCTCCACCGCATCGACCACCTCAGCCCGCGAGTAGGGCAGGGGGGGGCCGCCGGCAACCCGGGGCCGCCATGTGTCGAACGTCTCCACCGCCCGTTCGGTGTAGTAGTTGCCCAACGCCTTTTTGAGCGGCTGCTCGATCAGGTGGACGACCGGCCTGCCGAGGAAGAAGCCGATGGCGACCCCCACGGCCAGGCCCAGGGCTGCCCGGATGAGGCAGACGCGCAACTCCTCGAGATGCTCGCCGAAGGTCATCGTCGAGCTTTGGAAGAGATCGTCGTCGTCGAGTCGGGGCATTGGGCGTGGTGCCGAAAAGGGTTCCGCAGCATTCCTCAACGACTTATACTTCAAGCGGTCCGGCCGTGCCGGAGTGCCCCCATCGTTCCCGGGCCAAACGCATGATTCCGGCCGTCCCTCAATCCCGCAGAATCATCGCCGTCGGCACCTTTCTGGTCCTCATCCAGGGAATTTCGTGCCTCTCCCTGCGGGCCGCCGACGACCTCCCCGACGAAACAGCGGCTGTGTTCCGGCCGATCGACGACGAACGCTTCGCATGGGTGCGCCGGCCCGACGAGTGGGAGGCGCGCTGGTCGCGGCCGATCGCGGTCGTGTCGCCGGTGGTGGTCGCGGGGCTGGTTGCCTGGAACCACGCCGGCCGGGTGCATGCCGTGCGGGTCGCCGATGGCAGACCGGCATGGCGTTCCGTGCCGCCGCACGACACGCTCTTCTTTCCACGCGCCAGCGCGACTCCACGGGGACCAGGCCCGCTGTCATCATCGTCGTCCGGGGCACGGCCGTCCCAGGTGGCCGCCGTCGGGCATCTCCTCTATGCCGTCATCGATGCGGAGCCCATGGATCCGATGATCGTGTGCCTCGACTGCTCGGATGCGGCCGAGGGTCGCGTGGCGTGGGCGGCCGGTCTGCCCGCCGGCTGCGCCGGGTTCGACGGTCCCCTCATGGCGGATCAGGGCGTGTGCGCGGTCGTCGTCCGCGCCGCCACGGGCCGCGGGATGCCCGAGGTCGTGGCTCATGATGCTCGCGACGGCGTCGTTCTCTGGAGGCGACCGCTCGGGGCGACGCTCGGCCGCGACGGAGTCGATCGTGCACCCGACATGCGGACGGCGCGGCCCGCCGCAGGACTCGTGGTGGTCGCCGATCAGGCCGGCGGCGTGTGGGCCTTCGATCGGTCCGGTCGGCACGCGTGGCATGCCGCGATGGGCGAACCGGTTCGCATCGTGGGCCAGGCCGGGCCGAGCGTCGTCGTCGAGTTCGGCTCAGGCCCGAAGGAGGGATCGCTGGCGGCCTTGTCCGCCGTGGATGGTCGGCCGATGGCCGCCGGCGGAGTGGGGGCGACGGCCTCTGGTCCGGCGGTGATGAGCGGCGATGCCATCCTTCAGCCCGCGGGCGACCTCACCGCGGGGCGGCTCTCGATCGCGTCGATCGATCCGGCCACGCTGCAGCGGGTCGGGAATCCGTCGCCTGTGGATTTCTGGCTCGGGACGACCGCGGCTGACGGTGCTGCGGACGACCTCGTGCACGTGGCGGTCGCGCCGCGGATCCTCGTCGTGGCCGGGCCGCGGCTGCTGTCCTGCGTGGGAGCATCTCCATGACCGCCACCGACGTGGCCGCATCCGCGACCCTTCCGGCGGCCGACGCCCGCGCCGCGCTCGCCGATGTTGCCGGCTTGCGCGACCGCCTCACGGCCGCCCTGGCCCCGGTCATCGTCGGGCAGCACGCCGTGATCGACGACGTGCTGGCCGTCGTTCTCTGTGGCGGCCACTGCCTGCTCGAGGGAGTGCCGGGGCTGGCCAAGACGCTTCTCGTGCGCTCACTGGCCGCGGCGCTCGATCTCGGCTACGGCCGGATCCAGTTCACGCCCGACCTGATGCCGGCCGACATCACGGGCACGGAGGTGCTCGACGCCGTGGAGGGCGACATCGACGGCGCCGGGAGCCGGCGGCAGTTGCGGTTCCTGCCCGGGCCGCTCTTTCACAACATCGTCCTGGCCGACGAGATCAACCGCGCTCCGCCGAAGACGCAGTCCGCGCTCCTGGAGGCGATGCAGGAGATGCAGGTCACGGTCGGGGGCGTGCGTCATCCGCTGCCGCGGCCCTTCTTCGTGCTGGCCACCCGCAATCCGATCGAGCAGGAGGGAACCTACCCGCTGCCCGAAGCCCAGCTCGACCGGTTCATGGCCCTGCTCACGGTGGGCTACCCCGATCGTGACGACGAATTGGAAATCGTGCGGCGGACGACGGGAACCGAAGTCATCGCGGTGGGGCGAGTCGTCGATGCAGCGAGCCTGGCTCGGGCGGCGGCGGTGGTTCGCGCGATGCCGGTGGCCGAGCACGTGCTGGCCACGGCGATCGACGTCGTGCGGGCGACGCGGCCCGGCGCGCCCGGCGCGTTGCCCTGGATGGGAGAGTGGGTTCGCCATGGCGCCGGTCCGCGAGCGAGCCAGTGCCTCGTGCTGTCGGCGAAGGCCCATGCGGCGCTTGCCGGTCGGCCCTGTGTCGAGGTGCATGACGTGCTCCGCGCCGCGCCGGCCGTGCTGCGGCACCGTCTCGTGCGCTCCTTCACCGCCGAAACGGAGGGCATCGACGCCGACCAGATCATCGCCCGGCTGCTCGCCGACCTCGGGCCGCGGAAGGGGTGAGATGAGCGTCATGCCGCTCGCGGTCGCGCTTTTGTGGCCGGCGATGCTGCCCTGGCTTGTGGCCACCGCCCTGCCGCTCGTGCTGGCCTGGTGGGCCGTCCGGGATGCCAGGCGGATCCGGTGGGCCGCGATCGAACTCGTGGAGCAGGCCGCCCGGGCGGCGCGAATCACACGGAGCGGCCTGCCCTGGCCGCTCACGCTCGTCCGCATGCTCGTGATCGCCTGCATCGCCCTGGCCGCCACGCGGCCGTTTCTCGGAGACAACGCGGGCTCCCGTGGACGGCCGGTCGTGGCGGGCCAAGCCGCGACGCGGATCGAGATCGTGGTGCCGGCCGGGCGGGATGACGCAGCGGTGCAGCCGATCCGGCGGGCCATCGAGGCAGTGGCCCGCACGCGGCCCCGGTCGTCTCCCACGGTCGCCCTCGTGACGCTTGGCGAAGCGGGCCGGTCAACGGCCGATCGGAGCCTCGTCATCCTTGGCGACGGATCCGTGCCAGGTGCCGACGATGCCGCGCGGTTGACCGCGGCGGTTCGCGCCGGAGCATCGTTGCTGGTCTGCCTGGGCCCGGCTTCCGTCGCGTCGCCGGGGCTGTCCGGCATCGCGGCCTGGCTCGACGATCTTGCGGGTGTGTCGGTGGCCGGCAGCCTGTCACTCGACGACGAGGCGATCGAGGCCGCCGACACCCGCGAACGACCTTCGTCCGCGGGGTTCGTCACGCTGCCCGGACCACGCGTGGCCCGGGCAGCCGACCTGATTCTCACCGGCGCTGAGACCGTGGGAGTGACCGTACTGGCGCGCACCGCGACGGCGGGCAGGCCGCTCGTCGTGGAAAGGAAGGCGGAGCGGGGGCGGGTCTGCGTGTCGGCACTGCCGCTTGCCCTGCCGCCGACCGGCGCCGGGGCGACGGCCTGGAGCGATCTTGCCGCGTGGCCGGCGTTCGTGCCCTTTGTCGATCGCCTCGTGTCTGGCCTGCTCCTGCCGCCAGACGCGGCCGACAAGCAGTCGCCGCGATCGTGGCGCCGGTTCGCCGGCCTGCCGCTGGCACGGCTGCTCCTCGCATGCGGCCTCGTGCTGGCCATCGTCGAGGCGCTCATGGTGCTGAGGGGGGCCGGGGCGGGGGGGCAACGGCCCGGCGCGGTGACGATGGCCGCGCGCGGTCTGGTTTTCCTGTCGCTCGTCGGCATGATCGCCGTATGGGGAGGCAGGCCGCCAGACGGCCCCACCAAGGCCTCGAAGCCGCCATCCGTCGCCGTGGTGATCGATGTCTCACCCAGCATGGCCGCCATGGATGGTCCGGCGACCGTCGAGGCATCGACGTCTCGTCTTCGCACGCTTTTCGCGGCCGCGCTGCCGGGAGGCCCCGGTGCGGGCATCCTCGACCGACTGGCCCGCGAACGGTCGGTCGAAATCCATGCGGCTGCCGAACATGTGCGGCGGCTGGGCCAGTACCCGGCCGAGGTTTCCGCCGCTGACCTGCGGCAGCTCGCGGCGGCGCCGTCGGCGACGGACGCCAGCCGGTTGGGCGATGCCGTGGCAGCGGTGATCGAGCGCAGTGAGGCCGGAGGGCTGGCCGCGGTGGTCGTGATGAGCGACGGGGCGATCAGCGGTGGGGCTTCCTGGGGGGAGGCTGCCGACCTTGCCGCGCGGCGGGGCGTGCCGCTGGTGGCCGTGCCGGTCGGCGATGATGCCAGCGGGGCGTCCGGACTGCCGACGGGATTGCGATTCACGGCGCTCGACGTGCCCGCGATCGTCCGGCCGAACGAGAGGCTCGCGATACCCGTTCGGGGCGTGGCCGCGACGATGAGCCGAACTCCGCTGATGCTTCGCGGCGAGGGCTCCGAGGCGGCCTTCGTCGCCCATCCATCGCCCGGAGCGGCCGGCTACGAATACGAGGGTCTGTTCATCGTCCCGCCGATCCCCGCCACGTCGGAGCGTGGCACAGGCTT
>CAZONY010000066.1:7941-10484 GCA_964581215.1 uncultured Chitinophagaceae bacterium
CCGACCTGCCCGAGACCGCGGCTCCCACAGCAAGGTCCGTCACCCGTACGCTCACGCTCGCCGTGGGCGATGATGACGGCTCTCATGCCGCCACGGCGCCGATCATCATTGCCGACGATCCGATCCGAGTCCTGCTGATCGATCGCGGGCCGCGGTACGAATTTCGCTTCCTCGAGCGGCTGCTCTCCGGTGATTCGCGGTACGCCGTGACGTGCCGGCTGCTGCCCGCCCACGGCGCCGAGCCGCTGCGGTTCACGGATGCAGCCCCGCAGTCGGTCGCGGATTGGAAGACGTTCGATGTGGTCGTGCTGGGAGACGTGCCGCTGGCGAGCGTCGCGGAGGAGGGCACGGCGGCCTGGGAGGGGCTGCGCGAGGCGGTGGTCCGCCACGGTGTCGGTCTTGCCTGGCTTCCGGGCCGCCGCTGGGCCGAAGCCGATGCGGGCAGGACCACGTGGCTGCCCGCGGTGATCGGCACCGTGGGCCCGGCGGCGGCGGAGCCCACCCTGCCGCGCCAACTGCGGGTGCTGCCATCAGGCCGTGCGACCGGCTGGGTTTCGTTTCCCGGTGCCACCGGCGATGGTGCGGTTGCGTCTGGCCCCGTCACGTTCTCGCCGCTCCCCGCGCTCGAGATCCGGCCGACGGCGCGGGTGGTCGCGGTGATGGAGGCGACGGACCGGGCTCGATCGTCACCGGCCATCATCGTCGATCGGGTCGGGCTGGGGACGATCGTCGGCCACGCCTGCGATACCTGGCGCTGGCGAAGCAACGATGCGTCCGGCGAAGCGACCGATCATGCCCGCTACTGGCACCATCTCCTCCCGCGGCTGGCCGAGCGACGCCGCATGGGGCGGCTCGTGGCAGCGACGATGGCCGTGCGGCCTCTCGACCCGATGGTTGGCGAGGCGGTGCGCGTGGACGTGATGCCGACACGGCCGACGATCGATCTCACCGGCTGGAATCTCGAGATCGAGTCACCCGATGAACCGGCGCGCCGACTCGGCTGCGGCGAACAGCAGCCCGGTTCCATCGTGACGCTTCAGCTCACGGGGCTGGCGGCCGGCCGGCATCGACTGCGGCTCGTGCCCGGTGACAGCCCGGGAGGGGATTTGCCCGGCGCTCCCATCGAGCGGGAGATCGTCGTCAACGAGCCGCGTGTCGAACGGGCCGTCGGGCCTGCCGGCACCGGCCCCATGCGGGTGGCGGTCGAGGCCGGCGGCGGCGTGGTGGTGTCGCCGGACCGTCTCGAGACGCTCGCCGATGCGATTGCGGCGGTGGCGAATCCACAGAACGACCGCGGTGTGGTCGATGGCCGTTGGCTGATGTCTCCATCGGCCGCCCACCTCCTGCTGGCGACCTTCATCGCCGCCTGTGTCGCGTCCTGGTGGCCACGGCCTGCGGTGACTTCCTAGGCCCACTACGTCCAGAAAAAAGGCGGGGCGGGCTTTCGCCCGCCCCGCCCGATCTATGGCAATCCGCATGCATCACCATTCGCATGCGGCATCGTGGGTTCGCCGACTACTTCTTCTCCGGCGGCAGGATCACCGCGTCGATGACGTGGATGACGCCGTTACTCGTCTCGATGTCGGTCTTCACCACCTTGGCGTTGTCGATCATCACGGTGCCGTCAACGACTTTGACCTTGGCCTTGGATCCCTGCACCGTCGGAGCCTCCGTAAGCTTGACGACGTCGGCCGCCATCACCTTGCCCGGCACGACGTGATAGGTGAGCACGGCGACGAGTTTCTCTTTGTTCTCGGGCTTGAGCAACGTTTCGACCGTGCCCGCGGGCAGCTTGGCGAATGCCTCATCGGTGGGAGCGAAGACCGTAAACGGCCCCTTGCCCTTGAGGGTTTCGACCAGTCCGGCGGCCTGCACAGCGGCCACGAGCGTCTTGAAACTTCCGGCCGCCACGGCGGTATCGACGATGTCCTTGGCCTCGGCCTTGTAGGCCACGGTCTGAACATGGTGGCCGGCCTGCGCCTTCTTGGCGGCGGCCAGCGGGCACTCGCCGGCGACGGCGATGGGTGTCAGGGTCAGGACGAGCGCTGCCGCAAGGGCATAACGGAGCGAAGAAAACTTCATGGGAATCGCCTTTTGGAAGGGTTGAAACCGGCCGAGATGAGTCGGTGCCTCGTGGCCCCCGACGACCGAAAATTCATAGGCAAGAGGCGATCGGAGGCAAGTTTTTTTCAAAACCGCCTTTCCCGACGGGCGGCGAAACATGGTCTCAGAACCCGATAAACTGAGAATGGATTCGTTCGTAAAACGGCCCACGGACGACGGTGGCGACCTTCGGGGCGAGGTGACGAGCATGCATCATCCAGCGACCCATCCCGCATCCGCTGTCGCGACGCTTCGCCGGCGGCTCGACCGGGCCCTGGTGGCCGCATGGGCCGTGCGGCTGCTTGGCTGGCTGGGGCGAATGGCGGCGATCGACCTTGCAGCCGTCGTCGTGGCGTCCGTCGTCGCTGTCGCCTCCGGCGTGGCGGCGTTGCCCCTGATGCGATGGGTGGCCGGGGCGGCCACGCTGCCCGCGGCGGTCG
>CAZONY010000067.1:0-903 GCA_964581215.1 uncultured Chitinophagaceae bacterium
CAAGTGGGATCACCTGCCGGAGCAGGCGTTCATGTACGTCGGCCCGATCGAGCAGGCTGAGGAGCAGGCCAAGAAGATGGCCGCGAAGGCCTGACCGGCCCCCCGTACCGATCCAGGAAGCAGCACCGATGGCAGATGCAAGACAACCCGGCGGAGTGCGGTGCGTGATCGTCACGCCCGAGTCCACCGTGCTCGACACGCAGGCCCGGTTCGTGGCCGTGCCTCTCTTCGACGGGCAACGCGGCGTGGGGCACGGGCATGCCCCGTTCATCGGCCGGCTCGGTGCGGGCGAGGTCAGGATCACGGAGGGGGGCTTCGTCGAAGTCGGCCACGATACCGTGACGGTGATCACCCAGCGGGCGATCCCCGCCGAAAGGCTCGATGCCGGCGCGGCTCGGGCAGAGCTGGAAAAACTTGCCGCTACGACGGCCACGGGAGACGAGGCGATCACCGCCAAGCTACGGGCCCAGGAGTCCGCCCGGGCCCTGGCCCGCACCGCCACGCGGTAGGCGCGCGGTCAGATCTGCCAGTCGTTGCCGCCGTCGGCCTCCGGCATCTCGCCCCGCATGCGAAGTTTCGGCTTCTCCAGCACGACCGTGGTGTGCGGATCGACCGAACGAGTCAGCCACACGTTGCTCCCGATCACGGAATCATGGCCGATGCGGGTCGTCCCGCCGAGCACGGTGGCGTTGGCGTAGATCACGACCCGGTCCTCGATCGTCGGATGTCGCTTCGTGCCGCGAACGAGGTTGCCGTCGCCATCGGTCTGAAACGACACCGCCCCGAGCGTGACACCCTGGTAGATCTTGACGTGGCTGCCGATTTCGCACGTCTCTCCGATCACCACGCCCGTGCCGTGGTCGATGAAGAAATGGTCGCCGATGGTCGCGCCAGGATGGATGT
>CAZONY010000067.1:920-10460 GCA_964581215.1 uncultured Chitinophagaceae bacterium
CCCGGTGCGCGAGTGCGACCACTCGGCCATCATCCGCGGAATGAGCGGGACGTCGAGCGCGTGCAGAAGGTGGGCCAGACGGTGGATCGTGACGGCCTCCAGGCCCGGATAGCAGAAGATCACCTCGTCGAGGGTGCGAACGGCGGGGTCGCCGTCGTAGGCGGCCTGCACGTCGGTGGCGAGGATTCGCCGCACGTCGGGGATCCGCTCCAGGAACTCGACCGCCTTGGCCTGTCCGAGGGCCTCGAAGTCGGCCTCCTCCACGCAATGCCGCACGGCATCGGAAACGGTCGGCGGCTCGATGCCCTGGACGGCAGCCGCCTCCCGAGCGGCGATGCTGTGCCGCAGCGCACGACCGATCTGCGTGGTCAACTTGTCGTGCAGTCCATCGACGAGGTCGCCGACGTGATAGGTGACGTTGCCCATGTGGAGGTTCTCCCGCCGGCGATAGCCGGGGTAGAGAATCTCCTTGAGGTCCTCGCAGATCGAGACGATCGATTCGTTGTTGGGGAGGGGGCAGTGGCCGAGGTAGTGGATCGTCGGCACGTCCTGGTACGTCTCGACGATCCGACGGGTGAGTTCGGGCAACTGCTCCTTGATCCGGACGTCGGTGGCCATGAAAGTCGATCGTAGGGCTGCCCCGCGTTGCCGGCAAACGGACGGCTCGCGGATCATCCCGTACGGTCGGCGGCCAGCCGGGGCAGAATTGAAGGTTCTTCGGGCCGCCGGGGCCGAATCACCGCCGCGGCGGCACCCTCGGAAAAAAGGGCAGACTGTGCCGGAAACCGCCCTGCCGGCTCATGGCGGCGGCCGGCGACGGCATCAAACCCCGTCACCGGCCGCTGCCAGGGCCTCCGGGAGCGTGACCGCCCCGGCGTAGAGAGCCTTCCCGACGATGCACCCGGCCGCGCCGGCCCGGGCCACCTCCCCGATGTCGCCGGCATTCGCGATTCCGCCCGACGCTACGACGGGCAGCGATGTGGCGGCGATCATGGCGGCCAGTGAATCGAGGTTCGGCCCCTCGAGCATTCCGTCCTTGGCGATGTCGGTGTAGACGATCGCCGCCAGCGGCAACTGCCCATGCCGCCTGGCGACATCGACGGCCTCCAGGCTGCTCGTCTCCAGCCATCCCCGTGTCGCGACCCTCCCGGCACGGGCATCGAGCCCGAGCACCATTCGTGCGGGCAACGCGTGGGCCAAGGCCTCCAGGAGATCGGGGTGCTCGATGGCGACGCTTCCCACCACGAGCCGCTGCACGCCGACGTCGGCGTAGGCCCGGGCCGTGTCGAGCGTGCGGATGCCACCGCCCAGCTGGCAGGGCACGCCGGCCGCCCTCACGATGCGGCCGATCAGCTCAGCCTGAACGGGACCGCCCGCCTTCGCACCGTCGAGGTCCACGATGTGCAGTCGGCGGGCGCCGGCGGCGACGAAGCCCTCGGCCATGGCGACGGGATCGTCGCCGAAGACCGTCTCGCGATCGTAGTCGCCCTGGAGAAGCCGCACGCACCGGCCACCCCGCAGATCGATTGCCGGCCAGAGTTCCATGTGAGTCATCCCGGGGGTGAAGCGTGGCCCGTCGGCGAGTCAGGCGGCCTGCAGAAACGAGGACAGCAGCCGCATTCCGGCCGCCTGGCTCTTCTCGGGATGGAACTGCGTGGCGAACAGCCGCCCGCGGGAGACGGCCGAACAGAACGGCCCGCCGTAGTCGGTCACGGCGGCGATCACCGACTCGTCGCGCGGCCGCACGTGATACGAATGGACGAAGTAGAAGTGCTCTTCATCCTCCACACCGGCAGGGCAGCCCGCCCCACGCCAGGCGACCGTGTTCCAGCCCATGTGCGGCACCTTCAAGCCAACCGGCAGGTCGAACCGCGTGACGTCGCCGGCCAGCACTCCGAGCCCGTCGTGCCGACCGCCTTCCCAGCCCGTCTCGAACAGCAGCTGCAGCCCCATGCAAATCCCGAGAAAGGGTTTGTCGAGGCGGAGGTGCTCCCGGATCGGCTCCACGAGCCCGCGATCGTGCAGGGCCCGCATGGCGTCACCGAAGGCGCCGACCCCCGGAAGCACGATCCGGCCTGCCGCAGCGACGGCGTTGGGGTCGGCGGTGATGCTGGCCTCGACCCCGAGCCGCTCGAACGCCTTCTGCACGCTGCGCAGGTTCCCGCTGCCGTAATCGACGATCGCGATCATGCTCCGAGTCTATGGTGCCGAGGAAGAAACACAACCGCGCGCAGGGGCGTCAGGAGCCGATGGATCGCCATGCCTGCCGGGACGTTGCCTCGCCGGGCGGCGCTGCCGCCGCCGCGGGATGCGGGCCATCGCCGCCCCCTCTTTCCGGATACACCACGAGCTCGATGCGACGGTTGCGGGCGCGGCCGGCGGCCGTGGCATTGGATACCGCGGGGTGGTTCGCGCCGTGGGAAACGATGAAGAGCTGCTTCGCCGTGAGCGCCGTGCGGGCGGTGAAGAAATCGAAGACCGACGTCGCCCGGGCGGCCGTCAGACGGTGTGGCGATTCCCACGACGAATCGGCCAGGGGTTCCGTGTCGAGGTGTCCCTCGATACCGATGAAGTGCCCCGGGTAGACCCGATCGATCTCGGCGGCGGCCCGCGTCAGGATGGCGACGCCTCCGGGAAGGATGTTCGCCGTGCCGGCTTCGAAGATCTCATCGGCGGCGATCTCGATCCGCACGACACCGCCGTCGAACCGCTTCTCCATGCCCGGCAGCGACAGTTGCCCGACCGCCGACTCCATGACGGGGGCCGGCGTGGCATTCGTCCTGACATCCGCCGCCGTGGCGGGCCGCGCCACCGACCGCTCCTGGGCCAGTTGCGTGGACGTGCTCGCCAACTGATCACGCAGGGCCGCGATCTCATCCTGCATGACCTGCGACTCCTGTCGACTGCGGGACAGCGCCACCTCCAGGTCGCGACCATCGACGTTCGAAAAGGATGGCATCGCCGGCCCGGTGACGGCGGGCGCCGGCTGCTGCAGCGTGTGGGCCGGTGCCGCCACGCCGGGAGGGGGCTCGAGGCTGATCGGCCCGGGATCGGCTTTTCGGAACGGGTTTCCCTGACAGCCTCCCGCGCCCGTGCCGCCCACGACGATCAGGACGAGAACGACCGTACAACGGCTCCACATACTCAGACGCTCCTCACTGTCAGCGAAAAGAGCCATCCACGGCGTTCCATGTGATCGACAGCCTGCTCAGCCGGGATGGTCGGGGCCCGAGGGGCGGGGATGGTAGGGCAAGCCACGCGGGCGAACAAGGGGGTGATCCCGGCCCGAAACCACGGCTTTTTCAGGTCCTCTGCCGGACCCACTGCCATGCCGAGAGGGCCAAGGCCGTCAGTACGACCACCGCCGTCAGCACACCTCCCAGAACCAACGGATCGGCGAAAAAGACGCCGACCCGATCCCACACAGGCCGCCAGGCGACGACCACCAGGACCGCCGCCAGACAGAGACTCGGCCCGTAGGGCAGTTCGTTGTCCCGATGGAGCACCAGGCCGCCCAGGCCGTGCGCGAGGCCGATGAACGTGGCCCCGAAGAACACGAGCACCGCCGGCTGCCAGCCGAGCCAGGCGCCGATCATCGCCATCAGCGTGACGTCGCCGAACCCCATCGCCTCGCGGCCCATGGCGCGGCTGGCCCCCTCGCGAACCGCCCACACGAGGCCGGCCGATGCCGCGAGCCCGATGAGTGACGACTGGAGTGCGCAGAACCGTTCGCCCCCCGCGAGCCACGCCCCACCCACCCCAACCAGACCGAATCCCAAGAGGAGATTTCGTGGCTCCATGATGAAGGCAGAACGGCCGCCATCCGTCTCGATGAAGGGCGCGGTGCAGACGAACCACCAGGCCGTGGCGATGACCGCCGCCAGCACCAGGCCCCCGACGTGGGGCGCCCCTCCCAACCATGCCGGCCCCGGCTCGGAACGCAGGCCACCGAAGGCCCCGAGAACATCGGGCACGACCTCGGGAGCCGCGAACGACCGCTCGATCTCCCAGCCGATCGGCAGAAACGACTCGTTCAGGAGCCACGCGGCCGCCAGGCCGAGCACGACGCCGGTGACGGTGATCCAATCCGGGATCACGCGCTGCCGCATGTCGATCCATGTGGCCGCGGCAAGCAATGTGAAGAAGACCAGATGGCCGGCCCAGCGCCCAAGGGCGGGGGCCTGGTTGGCCGGAAACAGACTCCCCTCGGCCGCCTGCGGCGCGAGGCCGGCCATGGGCACCTCCCACCACCACAACGCCGCCGCCCCGACGGCCATGAGCAGTTGGATGCTCCGCTCGAACCGCGACCGCTCCCCAAACCAACGAGCGACGGTGGCGGTCAGCACGCAGCCCAGGGCGAGACCGGCCAGGGTCGCGAACACCGCTCCCCACCCCCCGACCAGCGCTGGCACAATCTCCTTCATGGCTGCCACTCCCGCTCCAGCCAGGCCGCAATCGCCCCGGCCACGGCAGCCGCCGCCGTCTGCGACGTATCGACGACGTGGTCGGCACATTCGCGGTAGAGCGGCTGCCGAGCATCGATCGCGGCGGACACCTCGTCGAGCGGATCGCCTCCCGACAGGGCCGGCCGCCGAACCGCCGTCGCCGGATCGGCCGCCAAGCGGGCCCGCACCACGGGGGCCGGCGCCGTCAGCCACACCACCGGACGAAAGTTCCGTCGGAGCAGAGCGCGGTTTTCCGGGCGGAGCACGACGCCCCCGCCGGTGGCCAACACGCCTTCGCAGGCCGACAACGGCCCGGCGAGAAGCTCAGACTCCAGATCCCGGAAGGTGGGCTCCCCCCGACCGGAAATGATGTCGGCGATCGAACTGCCGACCCGGGCTTCGAGAACCGTGTCGGCATCTTCCCAGCCGCATCCGAGCCGCCGCGCGAGTTCCGCTGCGACCGTCGATTTGCCGCAGCCCCGGTAGCCGATCAGCGTGACGCGAGGCATGGTCCAGCGACTCCGTTTCGTGGTGTTCAGTCAGGGAGTTTGGCCGACGCGGTGGCCCGCTTGAGGGCTTCCCGCATCACCGCTTCGGGGGCTTCGCGGCCATGCCAGATGCGAAATTGCTCCGCCGCCTGCCGGACGAACATATCCACGCCGGTCACGGTGCGGCAGCCGATCGACCTGGCCTCCTTGATGAGCAGCGTGTTCTCCGGATTGTAGACGGTGTCGAACACGGTCATGTAGGTCTGCAGGTGGGCCTTCTCGAAGGGCGTTTCGTCGACGTGAGGATGCATGCCGACGGGGGTGGCATTCACGATGCAGTCGTGAGGAACGCGGTGCCGTGAATTCCATTCGACCGTCCGGCAGCCGACTTCGGCGGCGATCGCCCGGGCCTGATCGATCGAGCGGGCGGTCACGGTCACTTCGACGCTCCGCTCCCGAAGCCCGAACGCCACGGCGCGTGCCGCGCCCCCCGCGCCGAGCACGAGCGCCGTCCGGATCCCGAGACCGGATTTCAGGCTGGTGTCCCTCGCCAAGCCGTGATCCTCGACGCTCGCCGCCCGGAGGCTCTCCACCGCGGCCGTGGCGTCGGTGTTGAAGGCCCTGATGCCATCGGGCCCGAAGGCGAGCGTGTTGGCGGCGCCGATCGAGCGCACGAGGTCGTCTTGATGCGGAGCATGGGAGAGCACCGCCTGCTTGTGCGGAATCGTCACGCTCAGGCCCGCCAGCGGCCAGCGTCCGGCATCCTGCAGGAACCTGTCGATCTGTTCCGCGGGCACTCGGAAGGGAATGTACACCGCGTCGATCCCAGCGGCGGCCAGCGCGGCATTGTGGACGACGGGGCTGAGGCTGTGGGCCACCGGATCGGCGACGACCCCGTAGATCCTCGTGGCGGGCGTGATCGTGTCATATCGGTAGACGTCCCGCATCTGCCGCCACCCCACCTGGCCGGGCGCCAGAAGGCGGTCGTCGTTGAACGTGGCGAAGGTGAGCGGCGAACCGAACCGGCCGGCGAGGATCCGCGAGGGGGTGCCGATGTCCCCCATGCACAGCCCGATCGTCGGCACGGATGCCGACCGCACCAATTCGAGCATCCGCAGGTTGTCTTCCGGGCGGTTCGCCATGGTGGCGATCTTCACGATGTCGGCATCCAACGACGCCAGCCGACGGTGGAGCCCGATGAGATCGATGGGGGTCTTGTGGAAATCATGGTGGCTCACGATCCGCTTCGTCGCTCCGTACCGCGGCACCAACGGGGCGATATCCTCCTCCAGATCCACGTAGTCGGCCCCCTCGCCGATCGCCGTCCGCAAGACCAGGAGCCGTGCCTCCTCCGACTGCTCCCAGCGGCCGCCATCGACGGTTCGCCGGCAGGTGATGATCGATCGGCAGGGCCGGTTCTCGAGGAGCCGCTTCACCTGCACGGGGCCCTGGATGTAGTCGAGCCGGAGTTCCACCAGGCCGACCCCCTGTTCGGCGAGGAACTTCTGCTCGGCAATCACGTGCCGGTGACGACCACGACCGATTCCGACGCAGATCATCGAATGCTGAAATCGCTTTCTTTGCGGACCGGGAGACTCTGTTCAGACCCTGCGAAACTGCCGATCCAGTTCCTGCCGGGAGAACACCAGCGAGGTGGGCCGCCCATGCGGACAGTGGTGGAAATCCGGAATGGACCACCGGTCGCGGACGAGGGCATCGACTTCGTCCTGCGACAGCGGGTCACCGGCCTTGATCGCCGCCCGGCAGGCCAGGCCGTGCAGCACCTCCTCCACCAGGATCGCTGCACCGGCCACGGGCGCCGCCGCCGCGAGCCGATCGACCACCTCACGGACGATGCCGGCCGCCGGCGTGTTTCCGGCCAACACGGGCTTCGACGACACGATCACCGTCGATCCGCCGAACGGTTCGACCCGCATCCCCGCCTTCTCGAGGGCTGCGGCATGTTCGGTCACCAATTCCAGCTCGGCCGGAGCCAAATCCACCTGCTCCGGAATGAGCAGCGGCTGCACCTCGAGCCGCCCCTCGTTGACGGAGGCCCGGAGCCGCTCGAAGAGCACCCGCTCGTGCAGGGCGTGCTGATCGATCACCTCGATGCCATCGGGCCGCTCGACGACGAGGTAGCGATTGTGCATCTGGACGGCCCGCTCATCGACGGGCGACGGCTCGGTCGCTGCGGTCGGCGGCACGCGCGCCGTCTCCCACGGCGGGGGAGACGGATTCGACGGGCGCGACGCGGCGGGCGGCGAACGTTCCTCCCCCGTCGCGGTCGGGGTCGCCGTCGGCCGAAAAACGGGCTCGCCCACGAACAGGGAGGGAGGGACCGTGAGTTCGACAGGGGCATCCCACGGGGCCGGCGGCCGCAGGGCCGTGCCCATGTCGCTGCGGAGAAACGTCGTGCGCAGCGATGAGAGCACCAGGCGGTGCAGCCGCTGGGGATCGCGAAACCGGACCTCCATCTTGGCCGGGTGCACGTTGACGTCCACCGCGTCCAGGGGCAGTTCGAGCTGCAGGAAGACGATCGGCTGCCGCCCGGTGAGGAGGAGACCCCGGTAGGCCTCCTGGACCGCATGGAGGATCGAACGATCGCGAAACGGCCGGCCGGCCACGAAGAGATACTGCAGCCGTCCGCTGGCCTGATCATCCTCGGGGCGGCCCACGAGCCCGCGCATTCCCACCTCGCCATCCACGCCGTCGACGTCGATCAGCCGCTCCGCCAACCGCATGCCGAACAGGCCGCCGATCCGATCCCGCCACGACGACGACGCGGGCAGGTCATGCACGAGCCGCCCGTTGTGGGCGAGGGTGAACGCGATGTCGGGGCGGGCCAGGGCGGTCCGCACGAAGGCTTCGCAGGCATGCGACCACTCGGTCTGCGGAGCGCGCAGGAAAGCCCGCCGCGCCGGCACGTTGCCGAACACCTGCCGCACCTCCACGGTCGTGCCGACGGCGCAGCCCTCGGGCTTGATCTCCCCCAGGCGACCACCATCGACCTCCAGCGAAGCCCCGCCGCCACCGCCCGTCCGCGAGCGGATCAACAGCCGCGACACTTCGCCGATGCTCGCCAGGGCCTCGCCGCGGAACCCGAGCGTGCCGATCCGCTCGAGATCCTCGGCCACCCGAAGTTTGCTCGTGGCATGAGGCGCCACGGCCAGCGGCAGGTCGTCGGCCTCGATTCCGCAACCGTCATCGACCACCCGCACGAGTGCCGTGCCTCCCTGCTCGAGGGCGACGTCGATCCGCGTCGGCGCGGAGTCGAGCGCATTCTCCAGGAGTTCCTTCACGATGCTCGCCGGCCGCTCCACCACCTCTCCGGCGGCGATCCGGTTGACGACCGACATCGGCAGCGTGTGAATCCGTCCCATGGAATGCATCCCCGCAACCGGCCTTCGCCGTCAGGAGAGCGAGTACTCCTTGATTTTCCGGTACAGCGTGCGCTCGCCGATGCCCAGCATCTCCGCGGCCTGCTCCCGGTTGCCTCCGGTGAGCTTGAGCGTCTCGCCGATGAATACCCGCTCGATCTCGTCGAGCGGCCGCCCCACCAGCGACGCGACTCCCGGTTCACCGGCGACGGCCGCGTTCCCCGGGACGGCCGGCCCGACATCCGGCTCCAACTCCAGCGGCAGGTCGTCGACGTCGAGCGTGCCGTCGCAATCGACCACCACCATGCTCTCGATGACGTTGCGCAACTGGCGGACGTTGCCGGGCCAGGGATATGACACCAGTTTCAAGCGGGCCGCCACCGACATGCCCCGAATGGGCTTGGCGTGACGGTCGGCGAACTGCTTCACGAAGTGTTCGATGAGGAGCGGCACGTCCGCCGCCCGCTCCCGCAACGCAGGGATCGCGATGGTCACCACTTTGAGGCGGTGGTACAGGTCGCTGCGGAAGGCCCCCGATGCGATCGCGTCCTCGAGATTGCGGTTGGTGGCCGAGAGGATGCGCACATTCACCCGCACCGGCGTATTGGAGCCGACGCGGGTGATCTCCCCCGACTCCAGCACGCGCAGGAGTTTGATCTGCGTGGGCATCGGCATGTCACCGACCTCGTCGAGAAAGAGGGTCCCGCCGTTGGCATACTCGAATTTGCCGACCCGGTCGCTCGACGCGTCGGTGAAGGCTCCCTTCACGTGACCGAAAAGTTCGCTCTCCAGAATGTTTTCGCTCAGGGCGGCACAGTTGAGGGCGACGAAAGGCTTGGCTTTCCGCGGGCTGTTTTGGTGGATGGCCTGTGCCACCAGTTCCTTGCCCGTACCCGTTTCCCCTTGGATCAGGACCGTGGCGTCGGTGGGAGCGATCCGCTTGAGCCGTTCGATGAGCGACAGCATCTGCGGGCTCGATCCGACCACCCCTTCGAAGCCGAACTTCTCGTCGAGCCTGCGATTCAATTCCACGTTCTGCCGCTTCAGCCGCACGCCCGCCGAGGCCTTCTCGACCGCGGTCCGAAGGTGGCCCAGGTCCAGGGGCTTCTGCAGGTAGGTGAAGGCTCCCTGCTGCATCGCCGAGACGGCCGATGGGACGGTGCCGTGGCCCGTCACCACGATCACCTCGGTCTCGGGGCAGGCTTCCTTGGCGCGAGCGAGGATCTC
>CAZONY010000068.1:0-10415 GCA_964581215.1 uncultured Chitinophagaceae bacterium
ACAAGGTGGCGGCGGCCATCATCAAGACCGTCAAGGAAGCAGTCGGCAAGTAGCCGGCCGCTTCATCCATGAATCGAGGGCCCCCCGCGCTTCGCGCGGGGGGCCCGTTCGTTTCGCGATCAGTCGGGCAGCTCGATCGACCGCAGTGCGTCGAGCATGTCGCGCATCGTCTGAAACCGGTCGGCGGGACTCTTCGCGATCGCCCTCATGACGACGTCGTCGAACGCCCTCGGGATTCGCTCCTGGGGCCGACATGCCGACGGCGGGGGCGGCGTGTCATGGGCCGGAGTCAATGGCACCTCCCTGATGACGCTCGTAGCGCACCACACCGGTGCTGAAGATGTCGCTCCGCTCGTCCACGGCCGCCCGATGCACGTTGATCTGCTCGGGCGACATGTAGAGCGGCGTCCCGGGCCGGTCGCCCGCCATCGTGATTCCCTGGAGATCCTGACGTTGGGCGGTGTCCATCGGCGACGGGGCGTCATCGGGCTGGCCCCACACCTTCGCCACGCCCCAGTCGAGCAGGATCACCTCGCCGAAGTTGCCCACCCAGATATTTTCCGGCTTCACGTCGCGATGAATCACCCCTCGGGCGTGGGCATACATCAGCGCGAGCCCCGCGGCCACGACGATGTCCACCCGGCGGCGCAGGGAAAAATCGGCGGCCGCCCGGGAATCCCCCGTGGCGATCCTCTTGAGAATCTCGAACAGGTTCTCGCCGGAGACCCGCTTCATCGTGAAATACAGCCCCTCCACGGGATCGCGGCCGATCTCGTAGACGGGAACCGTGTTGGGATGCTGGAGCTGGGCGGTCACTCGGGCCTCGCGCAGCAGCCGGCGGTTTTCCTGCTGGTCGAGCAGAAACTGCGGGAGCAGCGTCTTCATCACCACGGTGCGGCCGGTGATCTGGTCGAAGCAGGTGCGAAGGATGGCCGAGCCCCCCCGGGCCATGGGCCGGAAATTGCTGTACTTGGCCACCCCCTCCGGCAGGATGCGGGGCAGGTCGTAGTCGGTGGCGGTGAGGAAGATGGGACCTTGACCGTCCCCGGACTGCGGCATGGGGGCTCCCGAAGCGATGGCGTCGCGGACGGAGGAGATTGTACCCCGATCGCCGGGCTCCGCGGAGCCTGCAGACGGTGGGAAAACGGCCGCCGATCTGCTACGGCTGCCGCCGGATCTCCACGCGGAAAAGCATCGAGGGAGCGACGACGCCCATGCCGACAGCAGGTCAAATTTCCGTCCGATCGCTGATGGCGCGACTCACGGGCCGGCGGCCGTCAGCATTGCGGTCTGGCAAAGCCGTGGCCGGCCTCGACCCGCTGACCGAGCGGCTCTCCGGCCACAAGGTGACGCGTCTGGCGCTTTCGTTCCTGGAGGCGAACGACGGCCTGCATCTCAAGGATCTCGCCCTCGACGAGATGACCGACGACCGGCGGGCCAGCTACGACGGCCACCGGTTCTGGAACTTCGGGTCCGACAGCTTCCTCGGGCTTGACCGGCACCCGCGGGTGCACGAGGCGATCCGCGCCACGCTGCCCGAGTGGGGATCCCACAACGGCGCGTCGCGGGCGTTTTCGAGCCCCGCTCTGACCGACGAGGCCGAGGCGCGGCTGGCCCGCTGGCTCGCCGTGGCCGACACGTTCATCTTTCCCAGCGTGACCCTCGCCAACGTCGGGCTCCTCCCGGCCATCGTCGGCACCGGCGACCTGCTCGTCGTCGATCGCGAATCGCACGACAGCGTGCACCAGGGCGCCCGCCTCGCCGCGGCCGGCGGCGCACGGCTGGAGGTGGTGAACGCTCCCGACCCCCACGCCGTGGCCGACCTCATCCGCCGCGTCGACGCCCGGGGCACCGTGATGGCGATCGACGGCGTGTACAGCATGTCGGGCCGGACGCCGCCGTTGGCGGAGCTCGACGCCACGCTGCGGCACCACGGCGGCACGCTCTATGTCGATGACGCCCACGGCACGGGCGTGGTCGGCCCGCGGGGCAGGGGGGCAGCGGCCGCCGCCCTGGGCACGCTCGACAACATCCTCATGGTGGGCTCGCTGTCAAAGGCTTTTTCTTGCCTGGGCGCCTTCGTCACCTGCACTCCCGACCTCAAGACCGTCCTCAAGATCCGCTCGAGCACGTTCATCTTCGGCGGGCCGGTGCCGCCCCCCTACCTGGCCGCGATCTGCGCGGTCTGCGACATCTTCATGTCGGCGGAATACGACGAACTGCTCACGTCCCTACGCAGCCGCACGCGGCAGCTCACCGACGGCCTCGACCGGCTCGGGCTTTCCTACCACGGTGGCGAGGCGGCGATCATCTCGGTGGTGGTGGGCGACATCGAGAAGACGTTCGCCGCCGGCAAGAGCCTCTTCGACCGCGGGTATTACGCCCAGTCGGCCACCTATCCGGCCGTGCCGATCAACGGCGGCTTGCTCCGCATCCAGATCAACGCCAACCATTCCGCCGAGGCCGTCGATGGCCTGCTCAACGCGCTGGGCGACGTGGCCAGGGAAGTCGGCATTCCGCTGCGAAAGCGTGCGGCTCAGCTCGCGGCCATGGCCTGACGCGCCGCCATCATGCCTCCCGCATGGGCGGCAGGCGGCCGAGAATCGCATCCCGGAGCCACGGCGGCAACAGCCGCAGCGCCCGGGCCTGGAGCACCGTGCCGGCCGGAAACCAGGCCTCGGCCCGCCCCCGTTCGATGGCCCGAAGAATCCTTCGCGCCGCCTCCGCCGCCGGCATGGCGCCCCCCGACGCCCGCTCCTCGGCCGTGATCATCGGCGTATCGACGTAGCCGGGGCAGGCGGTCGTCACCCGGATGCCGTGCGGCGCGCAATCGACCCGCAGGCTCTCCAGCAAGGCGACCAGGGCCGCCTTGCTCGCGCAGTAGGCGGCGTTGTGTCGCAGCCCCACGATGGCGGCGATGCTGCCGACGCCGCACAGGCGGCCGCCGCCGCGCTGCACCATGCCGGGCAGCACGGCGGCGAAGAGGTTGGTCGCGCCGGTGAGGTTGGTGTCGAACACGGCCTTGGCCCGATCCGCATCCAGCGGCCACGTGACGCGATGGATGCCCGCACAGGCGATCGCCACCGCCGCAGGGCCGATTGACCGCTCGAAACCGGCGACGGCGTCGGCCACGGCGGCCCCGTCGGCGACATCGCACGCGGCCGTCTCGACCGCGCCCCCGGCCGCCCGGATGACCGCCGCGACATCGGCCAGAGCGGCCTCCCGGCGGGCGACCAGCCCCACCCGGGCTCCGGCCGCCGCGGCGGCCAGCCCCAGCTCGCGGCCGATCCCGCTCGACCCGCCGGTCACCACCACCGATTTGCCAGGCCAGAAGGTTTGGGGAATCATGCAGTCATCAGAGGCCGTCGAGCAACGCTTTGCAACCAGTCTCCCTTCTCCGCCGCGAACGCATCATGATCGATGGCCACACGGTGGCGGCGGACGTGCACCTGCATCCGGACGACCACCGTCCGCCGGTCGTGTTTCTGCACGGCATCATGGCCTCGCTCGATGTCGTGACCGACCTGTTCGTCGATCCCGCGGCCGAATCGTGGATCTCGCTCAGTCTCCCGGGGCACCATCCCGGCCGGCTGCCCCCGGGATGCCGCCACGCCGATCTCGACGAAGCCCTGTTCGCGCGGCTTTACGAGGCGGCGCTCGAGCAGCTGGTCGGCGACAGGCTTGTGATCGCGGCCGGCTGGTCGACCGGCGGGTTCGCCGCGATGAATCTCGCCATCCGCCATCCGCGCCGAGTGGCAGCCGTGGCCAGCCTCGCGGGCTTCGCCAGCGGACGGCGTCTCGCCGGCATGATGCGGTGGGTGGTGTGGGTGGCCCGGCAGCCGGTCGGGCGGCAGCTGATAGCCCTCGGGATGCGGACGGCGGCCGCCTGGCCTCGTGGATACCGTCTCCTGATGGGGCTGATGGCCGCCGACGCGAAGGCGGCGGCGTGGCTTCCGACAGAAACGGTGCGGCGGATGCATGCCGACTTCGCCCGTCACGATCCCCAGGCGCTGGTCACGGCGATGGCATCGCTCTGGTCGCTCGACATCACCGACCGCTTGGGCGCGATCCGCGTGCCCGCCTGGATCGCCGGGGGGGGCCGCGATCCAACCGTCCCCCGCGAGGAAACCGCGCGGATCGGCAAGGCCATTCCGGGGGCCGTGCTGCAGATCTACGAACGGGCCGGCCATCTTTTCTTCAGCGAGTGGCCGCGGCACCGCGAGGCGTTCGCGGCCTGGCGACACAGCCTTCCGCAGGAACCGACCGATGCGCATACCCGTGGCGGCTGATCAGGTGGGCCAGCCGCACGTCGATCCGCTGCCGGAGCCCCTCGTCGAGGGTGTGATCGTTGCGGCGGTAGCCACGGCGGTCCACGAGGGCGGCCTCCCAGCGGGGCAGGGCCTCGTCCATCCCGGGCCAGCCAAAGTGCCCGTAGATGGACCGCAGGACGGCGAGTGGATCGGCCACCAGATCCTCGTAGCGGATCTGCAGACGTTGTGACTCGGGAACGGCCTCCCACGTGGCGACGAGCCGCGCATCCATGGCGGCGATGGACGTGAGCACCTGCTCCTCGAGATGCCGGCCCGTGGGCCGCTGGAGGCCGTACTGCTCGAACATGCTCCGCCAGAAGTGCAGGCAGGAGGGCACGAGGTCGTGGGGATCGCGCACGATGTGAATGAACTCGGCGCCGGGAAACACGTCGCGAATGAGCGGCACGCGGTAGGTGTGGAGGGGATTTTTGAGCAGGAGGCGACCGCGGTGCTCGAACTGCACGTGCCGCAGGAAGTCTGTCCAGGTCTTCACCCACCGGCGGCGTTCGGCGTCCGACACGTGCTCGAGGTCGGCATAGAGGGGATCCGGCGGCGGTTCGTTGGGAAAGGCGACGATCCACCACGGGCTTGGCAGGCCGAGGTTGCAGAGGGCGAGCTCGTCTTCCTGGGGCCGTTCGTAGCCCATCCGCATGGCATCCATCGGCCGCTGCTCCGGGAGGAGGAAGCCGAGCCAGTCCGCGGCGAACTGCTCCGAGAGCACGAAGTGGCTCGGGCAGGCGCACTGGGCCGTGGTCGGCGGGCACAGCCGCGGATCGCAGGCCAGTAGTTCGTGGAGCAGCGTGGTGCCGCTCCGCCAATGGCCGAGAATGACGATCGGATCGGCCTCGATCCGGGCCGCGCGGAGCCCTCGGCCCCAGGTCGCCCACTGGATCAGGTGCAGCACTTCGCCAAGGGCACTGGCCGCGGTGATCGCCGCGGCCCGCGGCAGTCGCGACGGGGCGATGCGAAACCCATTGGCCGCCAGCCGCCGCAGCCAGGGCAGGAGCCGCACGCCGGTCCACATCGGGAATACGATCGATCGCTTGCCCGGCATCGGTTCTCGCCACGCGGCCGCGTAGGCGCCTCTTCGCGAGCCAGGGTACCCTCTGCCATCCGTTTCACGAAACAGGGTGCCTCCGCACGCTCAGCTACCGTCCTATGCTCCCGCTTTTTTTCCAGCGGCATTCGCTCCGGCTGCTGGCCGTCTTCGCCGCGTTCGTGCCGCTGGTCGCCTGGGGCGCCTGGCATGCCTACGACCGCCGCGACAACAGCGTGCTCGGGTGGCTACCCGAACGATCTCCCGTGACCCGCGCCTACCGCGACTTCCTCCGGATTTTCGGTCCCGACGAGACGGTGCTGGTGAGCTGGGAGGGCTGCCGGCTCGACGACGCTCCGCTCGCCCGGCTGGCCGAGGCGGTCGATGCGCATCGGGCTGCCGCGGACGGTGGTGAGCGGCCGGCGTGGTTCGCGGCGGTGACCACCGGCACCCGGCTCCGCGACCAGGTGACCGAGGCGAGTGGCGTGCCCGCCGCCGATGCGGCCACGCGCCTGCGGGGTACGATCATCGGGCCCGACGATGCGACCACCTGCGCGATGGTGACGCTCCACCCCCTCGACGACGTCGGCCGCGGCGCGGCGCTCGACTGGCTGATCGACGCCGCCGTGGAGGCCGGCGTGCCCCGGGAGGACGTCCGCGTGACCGGGGATGCGGTCGTGAGCGTGGCCATCGACCGGGAAAACGAGCAGACGGCGTCCACGTGGTCGAACGTCGCGATGCTGGCCGCCCTGCTTCTGGCCTGCCTGTCCCTCCGCAGCCTGCGGCTGGGGCTGATGGTGATCGCCGTCGCGGGATTCTCCTCGCTGGCGGTCGAGGCCGCGATCTGGATCACCGGCGGATCGATGAACATGCTCGTCTCGCTCGTTCCGGTCGTGACCTTCGTCCTCACCATTTCCGCGACCGTGCACCTGATGGGCTACTGGATCGAGGCGCTGCCCGAGCACGGACCCGCCGACGCACCGGGGCTGGCCGTGGCCCATGGGTGGCAGCCGAGCCTCGTGGCCGGGCTGACGACGGTGTTCGGGATGGCGTCGCTGTGCGTCAGCCAGGTGCGGCCGGTATGGCAGTTCGGACTCTACGGCGCGATCGGCACGGTGATCGGTTTCGCGGCCGTTTTTCTCGCCCTCCCCGCGCTCCTGCAAACGTTCCCGCCCCCCGCGGCCTGGTCGCCGGCCAACGCGACCTGGCCGGCGGTGCAGCGCTTCGTCCGCTGGCTCGTGCGGTGGCGGCGGGTGACGATCACAATATCCTTGGCAGCGATGGCCGGCCTCGGGTTGGGGCTCGCGCGGCTCCGCACGGAAGTGCGGCCCGTGCGGTTTCTACCGCCGACGAGCCGCTGGATCGGCGACCTCGAGTGGTTCAACGCCCACATCGCGCCGTTTCAGTCGGTGGACGTCGTCCTCGGGTTCGAGGCGTCGGACGCCAGGAGCCTCGGCGACCGGGCCGCCCTGATCCAGGAGGTCGAGTCCCGGCTCCGGGAGGGCGTGGACGTGCGGGGAAGCTCTTCGGCGGCGACGTTCCTGCCGGCGAACCTGTTCGGCTACGCCGAGCGCGGGCAGGTGCGGTCGGTGATCCGTCGCGGCGTCATCGAGGGGCGACTGCGCCGGAACAGGCCGTCGCTCGTCGAGGCGGGCATGCTGGCGGATGACGGGCCACGCGAATGGTGGCGGATCTCCCTTCAGGTGGCCAACTTCACGGCGGAGAAGGAGCGACAACTGCGGAGCGAGATCGGCGGCATCGTCGCCGCGTCGGCGCGATCGCGGGATGTGCCCGAGCCGGCCGAGACGGTCTGCACGGGGGGCGTGCCCCTCGTCATCGCGGCCCAGGCCGAATTGCTGCAATCGCTCCTCGAAAGCAGCTTCACGGCCTTCGCCACGATCGCCACGGTGCTGGCGGTCTTTTTTCGCAACGTCTTCATCGGCTGCATGGCGATGATCCCGAATCTCTTCCCGCTGGCGATCGTATTCGGGGCGATGGGCTGGCTCGGGTGGCCGCTCGACGTGGGCGGCATGATGACGGCGAGCATCGCCCTGGGTATCGCCGTGGACGACACGGTGCACCTCCTGACCTGGTTTCGGCGTCTGGGCACCGAGGGAGCGTCGGTGGCCGAGAGCATCGACGGATCCCTGGCCCGCGTGGCGGTGCCGATGATCCGGTCCGCGCTGGTGCTCGGCCTCGCCTTCGCCGTCTTCGCCTTCTGCGGGTTCAAGCCGATCAAGCAGTTCGGCATCCTGCTGGCGACGCTGCTCGCGGTGGCCCTGATGGGCGACATGCTGCAGGTGCCCGCGTTTCTCGCCGGCCCGCTCGGCCGGTTGATGATCGGCCGGCGATCAGTGCCCAGCCGATGAGGCGTGGAGCAGGGCCACGCCGGCCACGATGAGCAGCGTCCCGGCGATTTTCGTCCAGACGAAGCTCTCGCCGAAGAGGATGATGCCGAGCACGGTCACGAGCGCCGTGCCGACTCCCGACCACACGGCGTAGGCCGTGCCGATCTCGAGCTGCTTGGTCGTGATCGCCATGAGCGCGAAGGTCGAGACATAGAAGACGGCCACGCCGAGCGCCGGCAGCGGGCGGCTCAGGCCATTGGAGAGCTTGAGGCAGAGGGTCCCAGCGACCTCGAGCAGAATCGCCACCAGGAGAATCACCCACGGATTGATTGTGTTCATGCTTGTATCGTACCGTGAATCGCGATCGGGCGTAGAGCGATTCGGCCAACGCCAGGCCGGGAAGACGCAGGTTCATGCGACGGCACTCGTCGAGGGCCAGCCGCATGTCCTTCACGAAGTGGGCCACGAAAAATCCCGGCGCGAAATCACCGGACAGGATTCGGGGGCCAAGGTTCGTCAGCGACCAGCTGCCGGCAGCCCCGCTGGAGATCGCCTGAAGAGTCGTGTCGAGATCGAGCCCGACCCGGGACGCATAGAGCAGGGCCTCGCAGGTCGCGATCATCCCGGAGGCGATGGCGATCTGGTTGGTGAGCTTGGTTTGCTGGCCTGTGCCCGGTCCGCCGCACGCCACGACGGCCTTGGCGAGGAAACGCCAGCATGGCTCGACGGCCAGCCCGGGGCAACTCGTCGTGTGATCCACGAGGATCGCGCCGGGCCATCGACCGGCCCATCACGCCCGCACCGATCCAGCCGAGCCGCGGGCGGCCCGGCTGGGCTGGCGGCACAGGGCCCGAAGAGGCGATAGTGTCGGGACGCGAGGACATAGGCTGTCGAGTAACGAAGTATGACAGATTCCAAAGCTCACGCGGCACTTGTCGTCTTGGCCGTGCTCGCCCTCGCCGCGGCCATCACGTGGCTGGGGCCAGTGCTACGGCCTTTTTTGCTGGCCGTCTTCCTCTATTACGCCGCGCAGTTCGGGGCCGGCATGCTTGGCCGGATCGGGCTCGGTCGGAGGTCCGCCTACCTCGGCCTGTTGCTGTGCACCGTGATCGCGGCGGTGCTCGTCAGCCAGCTCGTCTACCGCGAGTCCACGGCGTTCCTGCGCAACTGGCCGAAGTACGAGACCCGGATCACGCGGCTCATCGACGGCCTTCCACAGCTTACGCTCCTCGTGCCCCGGGCGGCTCCCGAGCCGGCGGGGGACGAGGCGCCGCCCGAACCGGGCCAGACGGGCTCCACCGACGCCTCGACGAACCGGTTCCTCATCGACTTCTTTCGCGAGGCCTCCAAGGAGACGCTCGACTACGTCTTCCGCCACAGCCTCGACTTCGCCGAGGTCTTCACGCTCGTGCTCGTCTACCTGGTATTCCTGTTCATGGGCAGCGGGAGGCTTCCGGGAAGGATTCGCCGCGCGTTTCCGGGGGACCGAAGTGAACGCCTCCTGCGGATCGGGGCCGGGATCACCGACTCGATGCAGCGGTTCATGGCGGTGAAGACGCTCGTGGGCCTGGGCATGGCCGCGTCGGCCGGGCTCCTGATGTTCGCGTTCGGTCTCGATCACTGGCTGCTGTGGGCATTTCTCTTCTTCGCCGCCAACTACATCACCTACATCGGCAGCATCGCCGCCTGCATCCCGCCGATCCTGCTGGCGTTCGTGGACCTCCCCAGCATCTGGAGCGCCATCCTGCTGGCCGGCCTGCTGGTAGCCAATCGGCTCGTGTGGATCGACTTCGTCGAGGTCCGGTCGTCGGGCCGGCAGCTCAACCTCGATCCCACACTCATGTTTCTCTGGCTCGCCTACTGGGGCTGGGTGTGGGGCGTGCTCGGCCTGCTGCTGGCCTATCCGATGCTCGCCGCCGTGAAGATCCTCCTCTCCCACGTGAAGGGCGGGGAGGGCTGGGCTGTGCTGCTCAGCGACGAATAAGTCCTGCGTTCGGCCATCGATGGTGGCCCCGCCCGCGAATTCTCCCGTGACGGCACCAGCCCCACCCCTCGTCGCCCGTCTTCTCGACCCGGCCGCCTACCCGCATCCCACCGCGGACATCCGGCTGATCGAGACCCACATCTCGTGGGTCTTTCTCACCGGCGACTTCGCCTACAAGGTGAAGAAGCCCTGCGACCTTGGCTTCCTCGATTTTTCGACGCTCCAGAAGCGGCACCGCTTCTGTGCCGAGGAGGTGCGGCTCAACCGTCGGTTCGCCCCCGAACTGTACCTGGGGATCGTGCCGATCACCGGGCCGGCGGAAGCGGCCACGCTCGATGGCGCGGGCGAACCGATCGAATGGGCCGTGAAGATGCGGCAGTTCGACGACCGCGGCCGTCTCGACCGGCTGTTCGAGGAACGCGGCCTGACGGCCGCCGATTGCGAGCGGCTCGGCGTGCAGATCGCCCACGCGGAGGAGCGGCTGGCGATCGCCGATCCGCGGCAGGAGTGGGGTTCCGCGGAGGCGTTCCGCGGCACCGTGACCATGAACCTCGACCAGCTCCGGGCCGCCCGACCGCAGGTAGGCGACCGGGCGACCCGCCTGCAGGCCTGGGTCGATGCCGCCGTGGAAAAATCCCGGGCCGTGATCGCGGCACGGGTCGCGGCCGGCAAGATTCGCGAATGCCATGGCGACCTGCATCTGGCCAACATCGTGCTCCACGGCGGGCGGATGACGG
>CAZONY010000069.1:0-10230 GCA_964581215.1 uncultured Chitinophagaceae bacterium
CGTCGCGATGTTCTTGCTCGGCGCCTACCAGGAGATCCTCGGCGATCTGCACAATCTCTTTGGCGACACGCACGCCGTGCATGTCAGCACCGACGCCCGGGGCGAGGCGGTGGTGGATGCGGTCATCAAGGGGGACACCGTCCGCGAGGTGCTCGACTACGTGGAGTTCGAGCCCGATCAGCTCGTGCAGCACCTCCGCGACTCGATCGAACAGGCCGTTCGGGACGGCCGCATCGGCGATAATGAGGCGGGCCGCTTCCTCCGTTTCTACGAGGAAGGGCTCGAGGGCTACACCTACCTGGAAGAGCCCTCCCAGGGCTGACGCCCCATGCACCTGATCCGCGTCGGCGGCGCCGCCCTCAATCAGACGCCGCTTGACTGGAACGGCAACCGGGATCGGATCATGGCGGCCATCGCGGCCGCGCGGGAGCGGGGGCTCGGCATCCTGTGCCTGCCGGAGTTGTGCATCTCCGGGTACGGCTGCGAGGACATGTTCCAGTCGCCGGGCGTGCTGCGGACCGCGTGGCAGGTGCTCGAGGAGATCGTGCCGGCCACGGCCGGACTGATCGTCGCCATCGGGCTGCCCGTGCGGTTCGAGAGCGGTGTCTACGACGCCGCGGCGCTGGTCGTCGATGGGGTGATCGGCGGCGTCGTCGCCAAGCGGCACCTCGCCGGGGAGGGAATCCATTACGAGCCGCGGTGGTTCCGCCCGTGGCCGTGCGGTCGTCGGGCCACCGTGCCGGCGGGGGGCGGCCCGGTGCCGTTCGGAGACCTGCGGTTCGACTGTGGCGGCGTGCGGATCGGCTTCGAGATCTGCGAGGATGCCTGGGCGGCTGAACGGCCGGGCGCCGACCTGGCCGCCCGGGGTGTGGACGTGATCCTGAATCCCTCCGCCAGTCACTTCGCCTTCGGCAAGGACGAGATCCGTCGTCGGTTCGTTCAGGAGGGATCGCGGGCCTTCGGCGCGGCCTATGTCTACGCCAACCTGCTCGGCAACGAGGCGGGCCGGGCGATCTACGACGGCGGCGTGCTCGTCGCGGCCGGCGGGCATCTGGTCGCCTCCGGGCGACGGTTTTCGTTCGCCGATCAGGCGCTCACCGAGGCGGTCGTCGATCTCGACGTGCTGCGGCTCGCCCAGGCGCGGCTCTCCGTCGCGCCGCGGCTCGAGGCGGACCCGGCGGAGTGCGTGGCCGTGCCCTTCACGCCCCGGGCGGTCGGGCCGGACCAGTCCTTCGGCCACGGCGACCTTCGCGATGCCTGGGAACGCGGCAGTCACGTGAAAGAGGAGGAATTTACCCGGTCGGTGGCGCTCGGCCTGTTCGACTCGCTGCGGAAGAGCCGTTCACGGGGCTTCGTGGTCTCGGCCAGTGGCGGAGCGGATTCGTCGGCGGTGGCGTGCCTCGTCGCCATCGCGACGCGACTGGCGTGCGGGGAATGGTCTCCGGAGCGGGCCGCCGCCCGGATTGGCATGCCGCCCCCGGCGGGGGGCGATCCGGAGCGGTCGCTCGTCGCTGCCGTGCTTACCTGCGTCTACCAGGCGACCGCGAATTCCGGTGTGGTCACCCGCACCGCCGCCCGCGGCTTGGCGGAAGCCCTCGGGGCCCACTTCCACGAATTCGACGTCGAGCCCATGGTCGAAGCCTACACGGCCGTCGTCGCCCGAGCCGTCGGCCGTCGTCTCGACTGGTCGCGTGACGACATCGCCCTGCAGAACATTCAGGCGCGGGCCCGGGCACCGGGCGTCTGGATGCTCGCCAACGTCACCGGCGCGCTACTCCTCTCCACGAGCAATCGCTCCGAGGCGGCCGTGGGCTATGCCACGATGGACGGCGACACCTCGGGTGGGATCGCCCCCATCGCCGGCATCGACAAGGCCTATCTGCGTCGCTGGCTCGTGTGGCTGGAGCGGATCGGCCCCGAGGGGCTGGGCCCGATTCCCGCCTTGGCCGCCGTCAACGCGCAGCAGCCGACGGCCGAACTGCGTCCCTCCGGCTCGGGGCAGACCGACGAGGGCGATCTCATGCCCTACGATGTGCTGGATGCCATCGAGCGGTGTGCCATCCGCGACAAACAGATGCCCGTCGAAGTCTGGCGGCGGTTGCGGGGGTTGTTTCCGACGCACGGGGCGGCGCAACTGGCCGTGTGGGTGGAGCGATTCTTCACGCTCTGGAGCCGCAACCAGTGGAAGCGCGAGCGCTACGCGCCCTCCTATCATCTCGACGACGAAAACCTCGACCCCAAGACCTGGTGCCGTTTCCCGATCCTCTCCGGTGGCTTCGCCCGTGAGTTGGCCGAGTTGCGCGACGCGGCGGGGAAGGTGCCATAGCTTTGACTGTTGCGGTGTTCGGAGGCAGCGGATGCCCGTCGCGGAGGTCGGGGGTGCCCACGCCCCGTCGCCGGACGCTCGCTCCGGACATCGCCGATCGTCGGTCGGCGGCTCACCCGTGCTGCGGAGCCATGACGCCGAGGGCATGGAAAAGATGGTCGGCCAGGGCATCGGCGGCGCGGTGGGCTCGTTCGCGGAGTTCCGCCAGTTCACCGATCGCCGCTGGCCTTCGCCAGGCGAGCCGGACGGCCGCACCGGCCTGCCGGGCGGGGCTGGTGATCGCCGCCAACGCGGCCACGTCCGGGGTGATCGCGTCGGTGGCCGAGTCGCTCACCGCGCGAACGACGTGGCAGGGAATGTCGGCCTCCGCGGCCACGGTGGCGATCCACCACGACTCCATGTCGACGGCCACGGCGTTGGTCGCCGCATGCAGGGACCGCTTGGCGGCGGGAGTGGCGACGACCGCGTCTGCCGTGACAAGAAGCCCACCGGCCACGATTCGGCGGTCGCCGCGTGCCGCCGAGAGCGGCGGGATCGGTCGCGTGTCGTCCGCATCCGTGCAGCCGAGCATCCGGGGCTCGATGATCGTCGAGCGGGTGATCGTCGGATCGAGCCCTCCGCACAGCCCCGCCGCGATGATGGCCTGCCGTGGGCGGTGGCCGTCGATGACGAGCCGGGTCGCCCGCTCGGCAGCCGTTCGCCCGACTCCCGCCTCGATCACCGCCACCGACCGCGGGCCGAACTGTCCCACGGTGACCCGCCGGTCGGCGGCCCTTAGCTGCGTGGCCCGCGCAAGCCGATTGCACAGCGGCCGCGCCTCCAAGGCGAGCGCCACCACGATCGCCACGTCAACCTGCTCGAGCGCGCGGTCCATGGAGTTCCCTTGTGAGCCTCCCAGCGTAGCGATTTGTCGGGTGTTTGCCGCGAGTTTTCGCCCCCAAACGGCCTCGCCCCCAGCGCGTGCCAGTGCTAGAGTCTCGGCCTCCAATCCGGGATCGCAGGCGTCTCCGCCGGCATATCCCACCCTGCCAGGAGAGGATTTGATGCGATCGGCCAGCGAGTGGATGAAACCGACTGCGATGGTCGTGCTGGCCGGTTGCTGGGCGTGCCTTGGCCTCGACGCCGTGGCGCAGCAGCCCGGCCAGCCCGGCCAGCAGCGTCCCGCTGCCCCGGCGTTTCCTCAGCTCACGCCGGAGCAGCAGGCGGCCCTCGATCGGCTGCTGGTCGCCTGGGAAACCCGCAACGCCTCCGTGGCCACCTGGTCGTGTGGATTTCACAAGTGGGAGTACAACGCCTGGAGCCCTCCGGACGGCAAGGGCGGGCAGAAGGCCTTCGCCGAGAGCAGTGGCGAGATCAAATATGCCGCGCCCGACAAGGGTCTGTTTCGCGTGAAGGAGTCGAAGCAGTGGAATCCCGAGACGCGCCGGTACGAGACGCGGTCGGGGGCGGCCGAGCACTGGGTCTGCAACGGCACGAGCATCTACGAATTTCGTCATGCGGAGCGGCAGTTGCGGGAGACGAAGCTTCCGCCCGAGATGCAGGGCAAGGCAATCAGCGAAGGACCGCTTCCCTTCGTGTTCGGCGCCAAGGCCGAGACGTTGAAGAAACGGTATGCGATGCGGATCATCACGCCCCCGGGCGCGACCGACCAGGTGTGGCTCGAGGCACTGCCGCGATTCCAGGCCGACGCCGCGAACTTTTCCAAGGTGGAGCTGATCCTCCAGGCCCGCGATCTGATGCCCTTCGCCATCCAAATCTACAAGCCGGGCGGGCAGGATCGGGATGCGTACCAATTCGACACCAAGACCAGCCTCATCGACCGGGGGCTCGACATGCTCCGAGATTTTTCGCGGCCCGTGACGCCGCTGGGCTACACGTTCATCGTCGAGGATGCCTCCGGAGCGGCTCCTCCGCCCCCCCCCCAGCGATCGGCCGGGCCGGTGGTGCTCCCCAAGGCCGGGTGACGGGTGGCCGGCCGCCACCTCGGCACGGCAGCGGTATACTCGCGGACGAATCATTCGCGCTTCCGAGGCACCGATGCCGCTGGTCGATCCTTCCCATCCGCTCGCGCAGCTGTTGCAGCGTGACCGCCGCTACCCGCTCGATGCCTACCTCTTCATTCTCGAATCGCTGTCGTTCGCGCAGGACACGCTGGGGATGGGGCAGGAGCCGCCGGCGGAGGAACTCGAGCCGATTCCCGGCGGCGATGGCGAGCCGACGGGTCGGGCGAAGTCCCGGGCGGGCCGGCCCCAGCGTCGGCGCAAGTCCGAGCGGCACCTCACGGGGCAGGAACTCTGCGAAGCTGCCCGGCAGTATGCCCTCCGTCAGTACGGGTACCTCGCGCCCGCCGTGCTGCGGACCTGGGGGCTGACCTCGACCGATGATTTCGGTGCGATCGTGTTCAACATGATCGAGATCGGCCAGATGCGGAAGACGCGGCACGACAAGCGGGAAGACTTTCATGATGTCTACGATTTTCGCGACGCGTTTTCGCGAGACCTGGCATTCGTCGCACCCGAGGCCGAGTGAGGTCGGGCGATGAGCGAGCCGGTCGCCGAAGCAGCGCGGTGGCGAAGCGATCGGAGGGCGTGGCTGGCCCTGCTGGCCGTGGCTGAAGTCGCGTGGCTGGCGTTCCTCGCATGGATGGTAGGGCAGGCATGACGCTCGACCGCCTGCCGCTGTGGGCGGCCTGCCTGCCGCTGGGCCTGTACTTCGTGCTGCTCGGCATGGCCCACGTGCGACGGGTGCCGTTGGCCATCTCAGGTGCCTGGGATCAGACGCTCCTGGCGGCCGCCGTGGCGGGCTTCGTGGCGGCCGGCCCGCTCGCGGTCGTGCAGCCGGCCATCGGCACCACCCCGTGGAGCGCGATGCTTCTCGTGGCTCTCTTCGTGCTCGTCGTGGCCGTGGGGACGGTCGTCGCCCGGCCCCGACTGGTGATCTACAACATCACGCTCGAGCAGTTGCGTCCGCTGGTGGCCGACGTCGTCTCGGGGCTCGATGCCGCGGCCCGTTGGGCGGGCGGAACCGCCGCCCTGCCGACCCGGCGGCTCGAGATCCGGATCGACGGCCACGGCCCCACGCGCGCGGTGAGCATCGTGGCGGGGGGTGACCGGCCTCCGGCCGAGGAGTGGAGCGAGTTCTGCGGCCGTCTTCGCCGGGGTCTCGGCGGCGTACGGGTGCGGACGAGCCCGTGGGGAGGGGGGTTTCTCGTGATCGGCGGACTCATTCTCGCCGTTGCCGGTTGGCTGGCGGCGGTATCCTGATTCCGGCCGGTCCCTCCGGAGCAGCACCCGATGCCAGTCCACGTCGATCTGACGCCCCACGAGATCACGGTGCCCGTCGTGATCCGCAATGCCTCGCCCGCCCGGCTCTACGAGGATGCCGTCTCGCGGGAGCACGCGGGCATCGTCAACAGCGGTGCGATCGCGATCCGCTCCGGGGCGAAGACCGGTCGCAGTCCGGCCGACAAGCATGTCGTCCGTCGGCCGGAGTCGGAGGGAGACGTCTGGTGGGGCCCCGTCAATCACGCCATCGACGAGCACACGTTTCTCCTCAACCGGCAGCGTGCCATCGACTACCTCAACACCCGAGACCAGATCTATGTCTGCGACGGATTCGCCGGCTGGGATCCGGCGGTTCGGCTGAAGGTTCGCGTGCTCTGTGCCCGGGCCTACCATGCGCTCTTCATGCACAACATGCTCATCCGCCCCACGCTCGACGAACTGGAGCGGTTCGGCGCGCCCGACTACGTGATCTACAACGCCGGCCAATTTCCCGCGAACCCGTACACGTCGCAGATGACCAGCCGCACGAGCGTCGACCTGTCATTGGAGCGCCGCGAGCAGGTGATTCTGGGCACGGAGTATGCCGGCGAGATGAAGAAGGGCGTGTTCACCGTCATGCACTGGCTGCTTCCCGGCCGCGGCATTCTTTCCATGCACTGCTCGGCCAACGAGGGCCGCAACGATGGTGACGTGGCCCTGTTCTTCGGCCTCTCCGGCACCGGCAAGACGACGCTTTCGGCCGATCCGGCGCGGCGCCTGATCGGCGACGACGAGCACGGCTGGGGCGACGACGGCATCTTCAACATCGAGGGGGGATGCTACGCGAAGTGCATCCATCTCTCCGCGGCCAAGGAGCCGGAGATCCACCGCGCCATCCGGTTCGGGACGGTGCTCGAAAACGTCGTCTACGAGCCGGCGACCCGGGAGGTCGATTTCGAGTCCAGCGCCATCACGGAGAATACGCGGGCCGCCTACCCGATCGAATTCATCGACAACGCCAAGGTGCCGTGCGTGGCCGGGCACCCCCGCAACGTGATCTTCCTCACCTGCGACGCCTCGGGAGTGCTGCCACCGGTGAGCCGGCTCACGCGGGAGCAGGCGATGTATCACTTCCTCTCGGGCTACACCGCCCGCGTGGCGGGCACCGAGATGGGGATCGTGGAACCGCAGGTGGCCTTTTCGGCCTGCTTCAGCGCCGCCTTTCTCGTGAGGCACCCGGCCGTCTACGCCCGGCTACTGGCCGAGAAGCTCCAGCGGCACGACGCCCGGGCCTGGCTCGTGAACACCGGCTGGACGGGGGGCGCCTACGGCACGGGGCGGCGGATCGACCTCGCCGTGACGCGGCGGATCATCGACGGCATCCATGCCGGCGCCCTCGACACGGCCCCCGTGACTCGTGATCCGGTCTTCGGCCTGGATGCCGTGACGGCCGTGGCGGGGGTGGAGCGGGGTGTGCTCGTGCCGGCGGAGGCCTGGGCCGATGCGGCAGAGTGGGAGCGGGCGGCCCGGAAACTCGCCGGTCGGTTTCGCGACAATTTCCAGCCCTACGCAGCGGAGGCGGGGAGGGATATTCTGTCAGCAGGCCCTGTGGCGTAGGCGAAGCCTCGCCGGTGAGGCCCGCGTTCGATCCCCGCTTCTGGAGAAACCAGACCCATGATCAAGTCCCTGTTGCTGGCCATGTTCGCCATCTCCGCCGTGGTCGGCTGTTTCGCCGGCGCGGCCCGGGCCGACCTCCCGCTCGCCGGGACGATGAAATCGATCGACGGTCGGGACATTGACCTGGGCTCCTACGCGGGCAAGGTGGTGCTGATCGTGAACGTGGCCAGCCGTTGCGGTGCGACGCCGCAGTATGCCGGCCTGCAAGGCCTCTACGAAAAGTACAAGGACAAGGGCTTTGTCGTGCTCGGCTTCCCGGCCAACGACTTCGGTGCCCAGGAGCCGGGCAGCGACGGCGACATCAAGGAGTTCTGCTCCACGAAGTATGCCGTGACCTTCCCGATGTTCTCCAAGATCACGGTGAAGGGCCCCGGCAAGGCCGCCCTCTACAAGGTGCTCACCGAAACGGCCGATCCGAGCGGCGAGGTGGGCTGGAACTTCGAGAAGTTCCTGATCGGCAAGGACGGAAAGATCGCGGGCCGCTACAAGACCCGCGTCTCGCCCGACGACCAGGAACTCGTCACGGCCATCGAGACGGCCCTGGCCAAGTGATGCAGGCAAAGCGTCCGGCGTTGCGTGGCTCGGGGCTGCCCGTGCCCTGTTGCCGGACGTTCGCTGCGGTCATCCTGCCCTCCGCTCTCTCGGTGCTGGCCGCGCTTTCGCCATCTGTGGCTGCGCTTGCCAGCAACGCCGGCGACAGGGCACGGGCAGCCCCTCGCGGATATGGTTGTTCGGTCGCGGTTCAAGGGTGACGGCGGCCTTCGTTCGTGGCGACGAGCGGGGATGGCAGCGGGCCGACGAGAAGCAGGTGGCGGGCTGACACGGTGCGGGTTTCGGCCACCACGCCGTGGCTGGCGGGAATGCAGTGCCGCACTTCGTCGATGAACCGATTGTCGATGACGAGCACGGCGTCCGGGCGAGACACAAGATGCCGGGCGACGTCGGCGGGTTCGACCAGGATCGGCACCGGCCCTCCCCGATAGAAAACCAGGCTCGGCGGCGTGTGACGAAAAGTCGCCAGGGCTGCCTCGGAGAGGGGCGCCACCTCGCCGGCGGCGAACAGGGCCCGGGGCGTGGCCTCGCGGCCGATGCGGGGCGCGGCGACTGCCGACAGCAACACGGTGAGCACGCCGCCGGCGACCGCGATCGCGGCGACGGCGTGCCGTGGTCGCCCTGCCGTCACGGCCCACCAGCCGAGGGCGGCGGCGATCATGGGCACGATGCCGACGACGCCCAGCCAGTCCGACCCGGGGGCCCACCGACGGGCGGCCAGCGGGAGGCCGATCGCGATCATCACGCCCCCGGCCAGCATCACGACCAGGCCCGTGCGCATGATGGCGGCGGCGAGCCGCTGCGGGTCGCGGCTCCAGCGGAGCCAGCGGATGTCATGCCGCTGCCAGGCGTCGAGAAAAGCGGCAGTCGCCACGGCCAGTGCGGGATAGGCCGGCCAGGCATAGCCCGGAAGCTTGGTGCCGGCCAGCGAGAGGATGCCGAGCCACGCGCCGATCCAGCAGGCCAGCAGCTGCATCGCTCCCCGCTGCGGATGGTCGGCCGACCGTATCGTGGCCACGACGTGCACGAGCGTGGCGAGCAGCACGAGCGACCAAGGGAAGAGACCGACGCTGATCACGACGGGATAGTAGAGGAGGGATCCCGAATGCCCCTCCATCGGGGCCGAGAAGCGTCCGATATTGTGCACCAGGAAAAACCCCCGCAGCCATGCGCCATCGGTGCGGATCGCCACCCACACGTACCACGGCAGCGCCACGGCCAGCATGGCCGACATGATGGTCAGCGGCCGCAATCCGCCCAGCATCGAGACGAGCGCGGCAGGGGTGGCCGCCCGGGCCCGGGCGGCGGCGAACATGGAGCACGCCGCGGCCGGGATCACGAAGCCGATCGGGCCCTTGGCAAGAACGGCGGCCCCACCGGCGGCGCCGATGGCCAGTGCCGCGGGCAGCGACAGCCGCAGCGGACCCCCCGGCCGTGATCCGCGAACCACCTCGCGGGCGAAGAGATAGAGCACGAGCGTCGTGAAGAACACCAGCGGCGCGTCCGGCGTGGATGCACGTCCGCCCACGGCCGTCCAGATGCAGGTGGCCATGGCGAGTCCGCCGAGCAGGCCGACGGTGGTGCTGAAGAGGATCGTGCCGAGTCGCCAGGTGATCAGGCACGTGCCGATCGTCAGCAGGGCCGAGCCGATCCGCACGCCCGTCTCGGTGCGGCCGCAGGCCGCCATGCCGGCGATGTGCAGCCAGTTGACCAGCGGCGGCTTCTCGATCCGCAGGTGGCCGGCGAACGTGGGCACCACCCAGTCGCCGGCATCGAGCATGGCCAGCGAGCAGGCCGCGTTCTTGGGCTCGTCGTCGTCCCACAGCGGAGTGGCGCCGAGCCGCGTCAGCAACGCCAGGGCGGCCACGCCGCCGACGACCCAGCCGTGAAAGCGTCGGTTTGTCATGGTGGATTCGCTCTGCGGTGACGGCCGTGCGCGACAGCGCCGCGGGGGGCGGGAGGGTAGGGAGGTGCGGGTTCCCGGTCAAGCCGCGGAAACCGAACGGAAACCCCTGTGACGCTGCGACTTGCAGCCGGTTGACCGCCTGCGTGGCACGGGTATGTTCAAGCGTTCCGGATCGCCTGCGATCCGGCATTCCTCGAGGTGGGAGACCGGCCCTTGGCAGACGACATCGACTCGGCGAGTGGCGACGCGGGAGCCGCCGCTGGTGGTTCGCCGGAGGGAACCGGCATGCGGGATAGCGCCGGCGGCCGGCTCATCGAAATGCCGATCGAGCAGGAGCTCAAGGACAGCTACCTGACCTACGCGATGAGCGTGATCGTCAGCCGGGCCCTGCCGGACGTCCGCGACGGGCTCAAGCCGTCGCAGCGGCGGATCCTCGTCGCCATGAACGACCTCAACCTGTCGCCCGGCGCCGCTCGGGTGAAGTGCGCCAAAATCTCGGGCGACAC
>CAZONY010000070.1:0-10175 GCA_964581215.1 uncultured Chitinophagaceae bacterium
CGGACCACCGCGGCGGCGGCCCGCAAATCCTCGATTCGGCTGTTCGTGCAGGAGCCGATGAAGACGCGGTCGAGCGGGATATCGACGATCCTCGTGCCACCGGCCAGCCCCATGTATTCGAGCGCTCGCGTCCCGCTCGACTGCTCGTTCGGATCGCTGAAACTCCCCGGATCCGGCACGTGGGCATCGACGCCCACCACCTGCGCGGGATTGGTGCCCCAGGTGACCTGCGGCACCACGTCGCCGCCGTCGAACACCTCGACGCGGTCGTAGACGGCGCCGGCGTCCGACGGCAGCCGCTCCCAGCGGGCCACGGCCGCGGCGAAATCCCGGGGCGCGAAGTCGCGACCGCGAAGATACTCGAAGGTGGTCGCCTCGGGCGCGATCATGCCCGCCCGCGCCCCGGCCTCGATCGACATGTTGCAGACGGTCATCCGCTGCTCCATGCCCAAGCCACGAATCACGGGGCCGGTGTATTCGATGACGAAGCCCGTGCCCCCTTCGGTCGAAAGCTTCCCGATCAGGTAGAGCACGAGATCTTTGGCGGTGACGCCCGGATGGAGCGCGCCATCGACGCGAATCTCGAGCGCCTTGGGCTTGGCCTGCCGCAGCGTCTGCGTCGCCAGCACGTGCTCCACCTCGCTCGTGCCGATGCCGAAGGCCAGCGCACCGAGCGCCCCGTGGGTGGCCGTGTGGCTGTCGCCACAGACGATCGTCATGCCCGGCTGGGTGATGCCGAGTTCCGGCCCGATGACGTGCACGATGCCCTGGTCGGCGTCGCCCAGATCGAACAGGCGGATGCCGAACTCGTGGCAATTGGCCCGCAGCGTGTCGATCTGCTGCTTGGAGACCGGGTCGGCGATCGGCAGCCGCCGGTCGGTGGTGGGAATATTGTGGTCGGGGGTGGCGAACGTGGCCTCCGGCCGCCGCACCCGCCGGCCGGCCAGCCGGAGCCCCTCGAAGGCCTGCGGGCTGGTCACCTCGTGCAGCGGGGATTCACCGTCCGGCGTGCAGACGACGTGGTCGTCCCAAATCTTGTCGAGCAGCGTGCGAGGGGGCATGAGCGGGGGATGACGGGCGAGGGGTGTGGAAAGCCGAAAGTTTAGCAGACACTCCCGGCTCTTCTCCAAAAAACAGGCCTGTCGGGCTTTCCCGTGAGGAATCGGGACGCGGAGTCGCCCTGCGCGTCCGGACTCGGTGCGGCAGAACGGCGCTCCGTCGCTCCGGAACGCGATCTACCCAGCGCGGCGGAGGACGCTCCGGGCGGCGAGTTCGTCGATCTTCGCCTTCGGAACGACCTGCCAGGAGCCACCGCGACCACCCGCCCCTCCGGTTTCGAGGAGCACCAGCGAACCGGAGTTGGTGATCCGCTGGATGAAGAACCAGCAGCGCTCCAGGTGACGTTCGTCGGTATCGGCTCCGATCACCACCAGATCGAAGACGCCGAGATGATTGCAGAGCCTGGCCAGCGACGTGTCGGCGTTGCCCGGCACCAATTGCACGCGACCGAGGGCATGCAGCCGGCGATGAGCCTCCTTGAGCGTCGGACCGGCCGGCTCGCTGGGCTGCCGCCCCTCGAACCGATCGAGGCCGACGAAATGAATGGCGGCCCCGTCGTTTGCGGCCGCAGCCACGGTCAGCAACCGCACCGCGCGATCGAGCGATCCCAGCCCCACCTGGATCACCCGAACCGGCTTGCGGCGAAGCACATGGCCGTGGAGCGCACGATCGACTGCCGGTCGCGAAAAACGCGTCAACCAGATGCGTCGGAACAATCCGAGCCGGCCCATGGCATCCCCCGTGGTCACGTTCCGAGGCGGACGTGATGGTGATCCGCCCCGGAAGTAAGGCTTCGACCGGAAAACCGCCCAGCCTGCAGCAGCCCGCCCGGTGCCGGCACAATCGGCCCGCCCGGCCAACGCGTCAGCCGCCGCGAATTTTTGCGAGGGCCTCGGCCGCCGCCGCCCGCACCGCCCGCACGGGATCGTCTTCCTGGACGAGTTCCAGCATCGGCACGGCCGTTTGGGCGGCCGACCCGATTTCCCCGAGCGCCACGACCGCCTCCAGGCGGGCCAGATCGCTCTTTGCCTGCAGCGCCTTGCGGAGCCGCGGCATGGCGGCCGCGAAATGCTCGGTCTTCCCGGGCTCGATTTTCAGCAGTGCCCACACCGCCACGGTGGCCATCAGCTCATCCTCGGACGTGGACAGGCGGTGCAGTGTGTCGAGGGCCGGCGCGGCGGCGGACCCGATCCGTCCCAGGGCATACGCCGCCGAGTACCGGGCCCCGTCTTCCTCGGCCTCGTCGGCGAGGATCTCTCCGAGCCTGCCGACCGCCGGGGCCGCTGCGGCACCGATGGCCGCCAGGGCGGCCGCGGCCTCGCCGCGGACAGCCGCATCCGCGTCGGAGAGCGATTGAGCGATGTCGGCGACGGCTGCTGCGGCCGGTGGACCGATGGCGGAGAGGATTTCCAGGCTGGCGCCGCGCAGGTCGGCCTTGGCGAGGCCTCCGCGCAGCGTTTCGACCGCGTCGCCGCCGAGGCGGATGAGCGCCGCTCCGGCCTGCATGCCCACCGCCGGCTCCGCATCGGCCAGCAGCCCCAGGAACGTCTCGGCAAGCTGCCGGCGGCCGGCGGGATCCATGGCGTCCGCAAGATCCGAGAGGCCCGACACCGAGGCCGACCGCACCTTGGGACGATCGCTCGCCAGCCCTGCCCGCAGCCGAGCAACGGCCGTCTGGCGAATCGCCGCATCCTCGGGATTGATCTCGGCCCGCGCCCAGGCGGCGACTTCCGCGAGGAATGCGTCGTCGCCCTCCACGAACGTGGCGAGCGCGGCATCGGCCTCCCGGGCCCGCATCTTGCCGAGGGCGAACGCCGCGGCGAACGCGAGCGTCCCATCGGTGGATCGGAGGATTTCGATGGTCGCGGGTGCCGCCGCCGGTGCCGCCGCCGGACCGATCGCGGCCAGGGCCAGCATCGCCTGGAGCCGCTCATCCGGTTCGCCGGAGGCGATGAGCGCCGTCAGGGCCGGCGCCGCGGGAGCCGCCTCCGGACCGATCTCCGCCAGGGCCACCGCAGCCCAATAGCGGCCCTTGGGATCCTCGAGCGCCTTGACGAGCACGGGCACGGCGGCCCCGTCCATGTCGGCCAGCGTGTGCAGGGCCGGCAGAATGACCGAAGGATCCGTGTCGGTGAGCGTTTTCACGAGCATCGCGGCGAGCGACTCCGGCGTCGCGTCGAGCACTTGGAGGGCGGACACGGCCGCCCTGCGGGCCCGCGGATCGGGGTGGATGGTCACCTTCACCAACGGTTCGACGGCCGACGCGTAGAGAGCTGCATCCTGGGGGGGCGTTTCGGTGCGCTCGTCATCGATGCGGATATGCCGGATCGCCGCGGCAGCCTGAGCGACCGTGACAGCATCGGTATCCTCCAGGAGCGCGACGAGTCTCGGCATCGTCCTGATCGCATCTTCACCGATGAGGCCGATCGCCCTGACGGCATGCCATCGCACCCGGGGCTCCGGGTCGGTGGTCATCGCGACGGTGTCATCCAGTGCCTCCGCGGCGCCCCCGCCGAGCATGGCAATCTGATCGATCGTGAGCACGCGAACCCGACTGTCGTCGGTCGCCGTGAGCGTCCGCCGCAGGTCGGCGAGAGACGCGTTTTCGTCGGTGGCCGGAGCGGCGGTGGGAACGGCCGGCCGCTCCGCCGCCGCGACGGGCGCAGGGCGGACAGCCGGCCCCTGCTGCGCGGGCTTCGCGCTGCATCCGCCCACGATCCACGCGCACATGGCCAGGGCGGTGCACCCGCCGATCGTTGTCCGACGGCCCATAGGGATTGGTTCCTCGTGAAAAGCTTCTGGAAAGCTATCGGCCCGCAGGCCGAGCCAACCGCCGAACTGCGGTCGCCCGCGCCGCACGCCGAAAGTATACTTCCAAAGTCGGAAACCAGCAGGTTCAGAAGTTCCCCCACCAGACGGGCTTTTTCATGGGCTGCCCCCCAGCGATTTCTCCCACGTCCAGGAGCGTCCGCATGACACCCTCAGGCCACGATCAACGCTCCCGTTCCCGTTTCGGGAGTCTTTCGCTCTCTCTCCTGGTGCTGACGGCCGTGGTCGCCGGCGCCACGTCCATTCCGGCGGCCGGCCAGTGGGGAGGCTTCGGCTACAACCGCGGCGGGTACGCCTCGACGGCCGCCCAAGCCGCCGAGTATGGCATGTCGGAGATGATGCGGGCCCAGGGCTATCTCAACATGCAAAACTCGGAGGCGGCCAAGAACTGGGAGGAGGTGAAGACCCTCGACATCCAGAATCGGATGCGGTGGACCGAGACGTATTTCGAGATGCGGAAGACCAACCGCGATGCCCGGGCCGCCGAGGCCCGTCCCACCATCACCCACGACCAGGCGATTCGGATGGCGAAAATGGGGGCTCCCCCGCGACTGGTATCGACGCAGCTCGACCCCGTGACGGGGCACATCGAGTATCCGATGGTCCTGCAGGACGACATCTTCACCCCCTATCGCCAGGAACTCGACGCGCTGTTCGCGAAGCGGGCTTCCTCCGGCGGCAGCATGAGCTTCAACGAGTTCCAGGCGATCCAGACAACGGTCTCCGATTTCTCCGACGCGCTCAAGGAGCACGTCGGCAAATATCCGGCCGGCGAGTACGGGCGAGCCCGGACGTTTCTCGACAGCCTCAAGCACGAGGCATCGATGCCGGCGGGCTGATCCCGCAACGCTCCGCAACCCGGCCTACGCGTGCCGAACCCGCCACAGGAACGGCAGGGTCAGCAGCCGCAGCAGGCCCGAGATGGCGAAGAGCGTGAAGTAGGCCGTCTGGTTCTCGCCGAGCCACCGCAGCATCGCGCCGCCGGCCGCGGCACCGCCGAGCGTGGCGACCGAGAGGCCGAGGTTGTGGATCGTGACCACGCCCGTCCGCTGCCGGTGCTGCACGGCGTCGAAAAAGAGCAACGCTGCCGCGAGCTCGGAGCCGGCCCAGCACACGCCGGCCACGACCTGCACGCCGATGAGATAGCCCACCTGCGACGACACGAGCCACAGGCCGGAGAGGGGGATGACCGCCAGGCCGCTGATCTGCAGAAGCCGCACCGAACCGATCCGGGAAACGAGCCGCCCGCACGCCGGCATGGCGATCGATTTGGAAAGCAGACCCACCCCGACCACGAGCATGTAGGCGAAGTACGTGAACCCGCGGTCGTCGAGCATGTAGGGGGTGAAGTAGGGGGCCGAGATCTGCGCCGCGAACGCGAGCGACCAGAGGTAGGCCAGGAGCGCCCCGGCCGGCGACACGGCGATGGCCCCGAGCGTGCGCCGCAGGTGATGGAACGGACGGCCCCGCTTGCGGGAGGAGCGCAGGGTCGCCTGTTCGTCACCCTCCACATCGTCCCGATGGGGCACCTCCCGGCAGGCCACGAGGCAGAGCGTGGAGACCGTTCGACTGACGGCGGCGACGACGAACAGCCCTGCGAATGCCTGGAGCGTCATGCCGTACCCATCGGCCACCTGCAGGGCGAGGCCGGCCATCACGAACCCCACGAGCGTGGCCAACTGGCCGAGTCGATTCCGCTGGGCGAAGTAGACGGCCCGCACCTGGGACGGGATCAAGGCGCCCATCCAGGTGTTCCAGGCCGGCGAGCCGGCCATGCCGGCCGACCAATAGAGGCTGGCGGCGACGAGCAACTCGAGGAAGGTCGCCTCGCCACGGATGGCCCAGGCCACCAGCGGGATGAAACTCAGCGATTGCACGACGGTGCACCCGATCACCCAGTTGCGGTTGCTGCCCAGCCGGGCGACGGCCAGTGGCGTGACCAATTGCACGACCGCCGCCACGAGCACAGGCAGGCTCGCCATCAACCCGGCTGCCACCGGCCCCAGGCCCAGCGCGAGCGCGAAGGCCGGGAGATAGATCTCGCCACAGCCCACCATCAGGCTGTAGGCCGTGCCGTCGGCGGTGGAGACCCAGAGGTCGCGACGCAGCAGGCTCCGAGATTTTTGACGCGGCACGGTGGGTTGGGCGATCAAGGGAGGGCGTCTATAGTTGTCACGATCGATGACCGGTCGCCGTCATTGTTCATCTGACCACCCCGAAGAGAAAGTCCGATCATGAAAGCCCTCGTCACCGGTGCCACTGGCTTCGTCGGCCCCCGGCTCCTGCGGCTGCTCGACAGTCCCGTGGTCGTGAGCCGGAACCCCGAGCGGGCTCGGCAGGCGATCGGAAACCTGGCCGGGCCGATCTTCCGGTGGGATCCCCTGCATGAGCCGCTCCCCGCCGAAGCCCTCGACGGAGTCGGCGTCGTCTACCACCTCGCCGGGGAATCGGTCGCGGAGGGCCGCTGGACCGCGGCGCAGAAAGCCCGCATTCGCGAAAGCCGCGTCATCGGCACCCGCCATCTCGTGCAGGGGATCGCGCAGGCGGAACGCAAGCCGAGCGTTCTCGTCTCGGCTTCCGCGGTCGGCTTCTACGGCAACCGCGGTGATGACGAGCTCACCGAGTCGTCCTCGCCGGCCGACGATTTCCTGGCCGAGGTCTGCGTGGCCTGGGAGCGCGAGGCCATGGCCGCCCAGCAGCACGGTGTGCGGACCGTGACGGCCCGCACCGGCATCGTGCTCGGCGCCGGCGGGGGAGCGCTGGGGAAAATGCTGACGCCCTTCAAGCTCGGCGCCGGCGGTCCGCTGGGGAGCGGACGCCAGTGGATGCCCTGGATCCATGTCGCCGACCTCGCGCGGCTCTACGTGCATGCCGCCGACACCGCCTCCATCCGCGGACCGATGAACGCGGTCGCCCCGAATCCGGTCCGCAACAGCGAGTTCACGAAGGCCCTCGGCCGTCAATTGCACCGGCCGGCCTTCATGCCGGCTCCCTATCTCGGCCTGCGGCTCCTGTTCGGCGAGTTTGCCCAGGTGCTCTTCGCCTCGCAGCGGGTGCTTCCGAAGGTGGCCCTTGAGACGGGCTTCGTGTTCCAGTATCCCGACATCGCCGCGGCGCTCCGCGAAATCCTCGCGGCAGCGGCGTAGCCGTTTCGACCTTACTGCGGCTGGCGTGCCGCCCGTGCCAACCTGTCGTGGAGGGCGTGCCAGGGCTCGGTGTCGGGCGGCAGTTCGCAGACGAGGCGGTCCAGTTCACGGTGGTCGAGGGCGTGGAGCGTGGCGTAGAGGGCCGCGGCGAAGGCGGCCGGATCGTCCGGCATCGGCACGACGACGAGGTCGTGCGACGCGGCCAACGAGCGGACGGCCGGATCCGCGGGCCGGAGCGTGAGCCAGCCGACCCGGCGCCCTTCGCGCAGCAAATCGGCCACTCGGGCCGGTGGGTCGGCGGCCAGTTCGAAGGGCGTCTGCGGCGCATAGTGGCGGGCATGCGCGCCGGGGGTCCGGGACGGTGCGGGTGCCTTCCCGCCGGTCTCGATGGGACCGGCCGCCACGGGCCCGCCGACGACGGCTTCGAGGGCCTCCCGTCCGACGGGGCCGGGCCGCAGGATGCGGGGCGGCGTCGCGGTGCAGTCCACCACGGTCGATTCGATGCCATGCGTGCACGGACCGCCGTCGAGGATCAGATCGACGCGTTCGCCGAGGCTCTCGAGCACGTGGGATGCCCGCGTGGGCGAGAGGGCCTCGGAGCGGTTGGCGCTCGGCGCCGCGAGCGGGCAGCCCGACCGCTCGATGAGCCGGCGCGTGAGCCGGTGGGCCGGGCACCGCAGGGCGACCGTCGGCCCGCCGGCCGTCACGATGTCGGGCACGTCACGGTGCTTCGGCACCACGACCGTCACCGGCCCCGGCCAGAAGTGTGAGGTGATCGCTTCCGCCGCCGTCGGCCACGCCGATGCCAACGATCGTGCCATCGCCTGGTCGGCGACGTGCACGATCAGCGGGTTGGTCGCCGGACGCCCCTTTGCCCGAAAAATGCGATCGACCGACTCGCTGTCGAGGGCGTCGGTGGCCAGGCCGTAAACCGTCTCCGTGGGAATCGCCACGAGTCCACCGCTGCGGATGAGCGTGGCCGCACGGTCGATCGCCGCGTCGGTGGCCGATGGAGGGAGCGGGGCGTTTTCTGGCCACTCGATCGGCAGGATATCGGGGAGCCGGCGGGACATGCGGGTCGGTTGCAAGGATGATTGAACCGGATCATCATGGCACGGTCGGCGGCTGGTTCCCAGGTGCAGTTCCGCCCGTCGGCATCTTCCCAGGAATCGAGCCAGTGGCAGCTCCCACCCCCGTTTCGCCCCCCGTCGTGGGCATCGTGATGGGCAGCCGTTCCGACTGGGCGACACTCGAGCGGGCGGCCCAGACGCTCGACCAGTTCGGCGTGCCGCACGAGTGCGAGATCGTGTCGGCCCACCGCACGCCCGACAAGCTGGCCACCTACGCGAAGTCGGCCGCCGACCGCGGCCTCAAGGTGATCATCGCCGGGGCCGGCGGAGCGGCCCACCTGCCCGGCATGATGGCGGCCCAGACACACCTTCCGGTGCTCGGCGTGCCGGTCGAGTCGTCGATGCTCCGCGGCGTCGATTCCTTGCTGTCGATCGTCCAGATGCCGGCCGGCGTTCCCGTCGGCACGCTGGCCATCGGTCCGGCGGGGGCCGCCAACGCGGCGCTCCTGGCCATCGCGATCCTGGCAACGGCCGATGCCCCCCTCGAAAAGAAATTGGTCGCCTATCGCTCCGCCCAAACCGCGCGGGTGCTGGCGGACACGCTCGGTGAGCCGACACCGGCCGCCAGCGGCGTGGCGCAGGGCAGGCCGTCGGAGAAGTGATGCGGCCCCCACGCGAGACGCCCACGCTGGTCACGGAATGACGACGCCCTCCCCTGCCCTCCACCAGCACGGCCGCCCTCTGCTGCCCGGCGCGACGCTCGGCGTGTTGGGGGGCGGGCAGCTCGGTGCCATGTTCGCCGCCGCCGCCAAGCGGATGGGCTATCGCGTGGAATCGATTTCCGACGTCGCCGACTGCCCCTGCGCGCGGCACTGCGATCGCGTGCACGTGATCGACTACGACGATCGCAGCCGACTCGCCGAGATCGCCCGGTCGCTCGACGTGCTCACGTTCGAGTTCGAGAACATCCCTGTCGAGGCGGCCCGGGCCATGCAGGCTGCCGTGCCGGTGCGGCCCGCGCCGGAGGTGTTGCACACGACCCAGGATCGGGCCCGCGAAAAGGCCTTTCTCGTCGCGCACGGGTTCGCCTGTGCGGCCCACCGGGTCATCCGTTCCCGCACCGAGCTCGACGCTGCCGTGGCGGATCTGGGCCTGCCCTGCGTGCTGAAGACCGCCGCGTTCGGCTACGACGGCAAGGGGCAGCGGAAGATCTCCGCGGCCGGGGAGATCGGGCCGGCATGGGAGGCTCTCGGGCCGCGGGAATGCGTCCTCGAGGGCTGGATCGACTTCGACTGCGAGATCTCGGTCGTCGCGGCACGCGGTCTCGATGGGATGACGGTCGTCTTCGAGCCCTCGCGAAACGTCCATGCCGACCACATCCTCGACATCGCCTCGGCCCCGTCCGGCCTTCCGGCTGCGGTGACGACGGTGGCCCGGGAGACGGCCGCACGGATCGTCCAGGAGCTCGGCGTCGTGGGGGTGGCCTGTGTCGAGTTTTTCGTCACCCGCTCGGGCGAGGTGCTCGTCAACGAGATCGCGCCGCGGCCACACAACTCCGGCCATCTCACGATCGACGCCTGCGTGACGAGCCAGTTCGAGCAGCAGGTGCGGGCGATCTGCGGCCTGCCGCTCGGCTCGACACGGCAACTGGCACCGGCGGCGATGGCGAACCTGCTCGGCGACCGCTGGCGGCAGGGCGAGCCCGAGTGGGCCGCGGCCCTCGACGTGCCGGGCGTGAGCCTGCACCTCTACGGCAAGCGTGATCCGCGGCCCGGCCGCAAGATGGGGCACCTCACGGCCGTGGCGGCGACCGTCGACGAGGCGATCGCCAACGTCACGCGAGCGCGGACGGCTGCCTCTTCCTGTTCGTGAGCGGCCGGGGGCCAGCGAAGCAAGGATTGCGGAGCGCGGTCTGCATCCGAGCGAGCGAAGGGCACGATGCCAATCCTGTTCGGCACGGCAGATGCAAGACGGGCCGATCTGCGGCTGGCGTGGCTCGGGGCTGCCCGTGCCCCATCGCCGGACGTTCGCTCCGGCCTTCCAGGCCTACGCTCTCTCCCTGCCGGCTGCG
>CAZONY010000071.1:0-10134 GCA_964581215.1 uncultured Chitinophagaceae bacterium
CGGCCGGGACGGCAGATGTCTCCTCGCGGAGGAACTTCCTCGCTTGCTCGTCGAATGGCGGGTGCCACCCGCAGTGGCTCGAAAGTGCCTAACGCTCGTCGAACATCCGCCGATCCCGGCCTGCGTAAAAATGAATCGAAAGCCGTTCCGTGGCGGTGGTGTGGCACGGGCAACGCCTCGCCGCTTCACCAGCCGGGGCATCCGCGATTGCCTGGTTGATAGTGGCCTGAATGTCTCGAAAGAAAGGCGCTGCCGATGAGTGCTCCAGTGGTCAAGACGCTCCCTGCCCGGAAGGACGTGGCGACGGAGGATACATGGGATCTGGCGAGCCTCTTTCGCTCTGATGCGGACTGGGAAGGGGCGCTCGGGGCGTGGGAGGCGCGGATTCCGAACTACGAGGCCTTCGCCGGCACGCTCGGGTCGAGTGCGGATCGGCTGGCGGAGTGCCTGACCTTCGACCTCGCCATGGATCGCGAAGGGGACCGGATCGGCACCTACGCCCACCTGCGGGCCAGCGAGGACCAGGCGGCGGCCGAGGCGCAGCGCATGATGGGCCGCTTCCAGCACGTGGCGACGCGGGCCGGCGAGAAGGCGAGCTTCATCCGTCCCGAGATCATGGCGATTCCCGCGGCCACCCTCGACGCCTGGATGGAACTGCCGGCGCTGGCCCCGTATCGGCTGCTGCTCGAGCGGCTGGTACGAACGCGGCCGCACGTGCTCTCCGCGGGGGAGGAAAAATTGCTCGCCATGCAGGGCACGTTCGCCGGGACGGCGGGCAAGGTCTTCCGGCAGCTCACCGACGCCGACATGAAGTTCGGGGCTGTCGCCACCGGCAGGGGCGAGCAGGTCGAACTCTCCAACGCCACGTTCGTCACGCTCCTCCACGACCCGTCGCCCCAGGTCCGCCGCACGACGTTTCACCAGTTCTACGAGCAGTACCAGGCCCATGCCAACACGCTGGCCGCCACGCTCTCCGGATCCAACGAGCGGGATGTCTACGCAGCGCGGGTGCGGAACCATCCGCGCGCCGTCGATGCCGCGCTCTTCGCCGACCACGTTCCGATCGCCGTCTACGACCAGTTGATCGCCACCGTGCGGACCCACCTGCCCGCCGTCCATCGGTATTACGATCTCCGGAAGCGGGTGCTCGGGCTCGACGCCATCCATCACTACGATTGCTACGTGCCGCTGGTGCCCGAGTTCGAGCGGCGGCACACCTGGGATCAGGCCGTCGATGTGGTGGTGGAGTCGCTCGCCCCGTTGGGAGGCGACTACTGCGCCCGGCTGGAGCAGGGGCTCCGCGGCCGGTGGTGCGACCGGTATCCCAACGCCGGCAAGCAATCGGGCGCCTTCAGTTCCGGCACCTATGATTCCGATCCCTACATCCTCATGAATTTTCAGGAGGAGGCGATCGAGCACGTCTTCACGCTCACGCACGAGGCAGGGCACTCGATGCACACCCGCTTCTCGGCCGAGCATCAGCCCTACCACTACGCGGGGTACACGATCTTCGTCGCGGAGGTGGCCAGCACGTTCAACGAGCAGCTCCTCACGCGGCTCCTGCTCGGGCGGGCGTCGTCGGCCAAGGAGAAGGCGGCGATCATCGCCCGTGAGATCGACTCGATCCGGGCCACGATCGTTCGGCAGACGATGTTCGCGGAATTCGAGCGACACAGCCATGCGTCCGTCGAGGCGGGCGAGCCTCTGACGCTGGAACGGATCCGCGGCATCTATCGGGAACTGCTCGACGCCTACTTCGGTCCGCGGTTTGCGATCGACGACCAGCTGGAGCTGGAGTGCCTGCGGATTCCGCACTTCTACAACGCGTTCTACGTCTACAAGTATGCAACGGGGTTGTCCGCCGCGATCGCGCTGGCCAAGCGGGTGGCGGAGGGGGGGAAGGCGGAGCTGGCCGCCTACCAGGCATTCCTGCAGGGCGGCTGCTCGAAGTGGCCGCTCGACCTTCTTCGCGATGCAGGGGTCGACCTGGAAAGCCCCGAGCCGGTCGCCACGGCGTTGACCCGTTTCGGCGAACTGGTCGATGAACTGGACGGGTTAGTGTGACAGGCCGCGAGCGAGGGCGACGAACGTCCGCACCAGGGCTCCCGTGCCGCCGCCGTCGATCCAGGGCTTCGGCTTCTCCGCGAAGGCCGGGCCGGCGATATCGACGTGGGTCCAGGGAATCCCCCCCACGAATCGCTCAAGGAACTTCGCGGCCGTGATCGCGCCCCCCCAACGGCCATCCCCCACGTTCTTGATGTCGGCCACTTCGCTCCTGATCTGCTCGTCGTATTCCGGAAACATCGGCAGTTGCCACACGGGCTCCCCTACCGCGCGGGCCGCCGTTGCGATGGCGTCGCACAGCGACTGATCGTTGGTGAACAGCCCGGCCACGTCGGTGCCCAGGGCCACCACGCAGGCGCCGGTGAGCGTGGCGGCGTCGACGATCCGGCGGGGCTGCATCCCCCGCACCACGTCGAGCACATCGGCCAGCACGACGCGGCCCTCGGCGTCGGTGTTGTGGATTTCGACCGTCGTGCCGCTGCGGGCCGTGATCACGTCGCCCAGTTTGTAGGCCGCCGGACCGGTCATGTTTTCCACGAGGCCGATCACCGCGACGGCGTCGATCGGCAGTTGCAGGGCCGCGATCGTGGCGATCGCGGCGAGCATCGTCGCGCCGCCGGCCATGTCGCACTTCATCGTCAGCATGCCTTCCGAGGGCTTGAGCGACAGGCCTCCGGAATCGAACGTGACGCCCTTGCCGACCAGCGCCAGGTCGGGCGTGGCGGCGTCGCGTCGGCCCCGATGACGGAGGATCACCAGCCGGGGTGGACGGATGCTGCCACGGCCGACGGCGAGCATCGCACGGCAGCCTTCCCGGGCCAGACGCTCCTCGTCCCAGATCTCGATCTGCAGTCCGGCGCGTCCGGCGACCGCCGCCGCCTCCGCGGCGAACGTCTCCGGATAGAGGTCGTCGGGCGACAGGTTCACCAGCCGACGGGCCAGGTTCACGCCGTCTCCAAGGATCGCACCCCGCGCCACGGCCTCGGCCGCAGCGTTCACCCAGAGCGTCGCGCCGAAGGGCGTCCTTTTCTTTTCGGCGCGGTACAGATCCTGTCCCACCATGCCGGCGACCGAGCCCGCCACGGCCTGTTCGAGGTGGGCGTCCGACCAAGAATCCTCGGCGAGGAACGCCACCTGCGCCCGCGGCCGCGCCGCGAGCTGACGGGAGGCGGTTGCCGCGGCGCGAAAGAGCGTGCCGGCCTCCAGATCCTCGTGCTTCCCGACGCCGACCACCAGCACCTGCCCGGCCTTCAGGCCCGGCGGGGCGAGCAGCGGCACGCACTCGTACCGCTTGCCCGAGATGTCGCCGCCGGCCGCCAGCCGGGACAGCAGGCCGCCCGTCGCCGCGTCGATCTCGGCGGCCCGGCCGGCGCCGACGCCTCCCTCGGCGACGAAGACGACCACTGCGTCGGCCTCGATCGCCGTGGGGGAGACGACCGTCACGGCCCGCACCTCGCGAGATCCCGCACCCGGCCGCCCGTCGAAGAACGATTCCTTGCTCATGCCGTGCTCCTTTCGTCGTCGGCCAGTTGTAACGATTTCAGTTCCTGGTGACAGCCGGGGGCGATCCGCCGGGCCAGAAGCGTGAGTAGGACCGGCAGCACGACGAGGTTGCCAAACAGGCCTCCGATGAGCGTCAGGCAGGAAAGTGCGCCGAAGGAGACGGTGGGAATGAAGCCGCTGCTCATGAGAGCCAGAAAGCCGACCACCAGCGCGAGCGTCGAGAAGATCATCGCCCGGCCGGCGGTCTGATGGGCCGTTTCCAGGGCCGCCTGGAAGGCGTGACCGTCGTGGAGACGACGCCGGAATGCGGTCACGTAGTGAATCGAACTGTCGACGGAGAGGCCCATTGATACCGCGGCGATCATCGCCGTGCCCATGTTGACGGGCGTGCCGGCCCAGCCGAGGAGCCCCAGCACCACGAAAATCGGCAGGGCATTGGGCACCAGCGCCACGCCTCCCAGCAACGGGCTGCGGAAGGCCAGTGACAACAGCAGGAAGATGCCGATGGTCGCCAGCAGGAACGTGGACCACTGGTCGGCGATCATTCGATCGACGAGCTGGGCCAGGAGTACGAAGAATCCTGTGACTTCGCCCGGTGGCTCGCCGTCACCTCCGGGAAATTCGTCCGCCACCAGGGCGCGCACCTGGCGGATGATCGACCGCTTCGCCTCGGCCGGCTGTCGCTCCCGGGCTCGGAGCATCACCCGCAGCCACCGCGAGCCGTCGATGGGATCGGTGCCGATCAGCGACCGGCTGAGCTGGGGCATCTTGGTGTCGAGCATGTCGATCGCACGGGTGACGATCCAGTTGCCGAGCGACGTGGCTTCCAGCCGCTCCAGCGAGATCGGCGAGAGCGCCGCCATGACATCGGCCACACTCATCGCTTTCGTGATGGCCGGGGAAGGGCGACCATCGGGGCCCGTCACCGTCACTCCCTCGCGGAGCCGCTTTTCGAGGCGTGCCACCCGGGAGAGCGTCGAGCCGTCGATCTCCGGCCCGACCGGCACCAGCAGATCCCACACGCCGGCGCCGCCGAGCCGCGACTCGATCATGTCGTAGGAAGCGACGATCGGGCTGGAGGCCCGGAAGTTCTTCGTGAAGTCGGTTTCCACGGCCAGCCAGCGCATGCCGACCACGGCGATCCCGACACAGACGGCCGAGCCGCCGAGGATGGGCAGCGGGTGACGGATGATCCGCTTCACGAGCCGGTCGAGGCCCAGTTCCAGAACGCCCTCGCCCCATGCCCGGCGCGGGTCGGCGTCGAACCGGCCCGCGATCGCCAGCCATGGCACCGCCAGGACTACGGCCACGAGCACCATGGCCGAGCCGATCGCCGTCATGATCCCGAAGTCGTGTACCGGCCCGACCCGGCTGAAGATCAGGGCGCCAAAGCCGATGATGTCGGTGGCGATGGCACCGAGCACGGGCCAGAAGAGCTCGGCGAAGGTGCGCTCGAGCGCCATCTCCGGAGCGAGCCCCGCCTCGCGGTGGCGGCGGAAGCCGATGATGACGTGCACGGTGGTGCCGATGGCGACGACCGTGACCATCGCCGAGAGCATCGTGGAGACCATCGTGAGCCGCAGCCCGGCAAGGGCGAGAATGCCGCGGGTGCTCCACAGGGCCAGCAGCACGACGGCCAGTGGCACGACGAGCCAGCGCAGGCTGCGGAACGACACGAAGAGCACGAGCCCCGCGAGGAGACCGGCAGTCGTGCCCAGAAGATTGCCGTCGCGCTTGAGCATCGCGAACCCGTCGCGGAGCATCACCGGCTCCCCTGCCACGGTGCCCGAGGGAAGGTCCTGCATGCAGCGGCGGATGGCGTCGATCGCGTCGGCCTGCGAGGCTGCCGTCGCGCCATGCGGAGCGGGCGGCTCGAGCACGCACACGACCCCCGCCGTTCGATGGTCGGCTCCCAGCGCGTATCCCTCCATCAGGGCCACGAGCCTTCTCGCCATGGGGCTGGCATCGAGATCGATGATGCGGTCGCGGAGGGGGGTGTCGGCGAGGCTCGTCGCCGAGGCGACGCCGGGCAGGTCGCCGAGCTTCGTGGCCAGACCGCGGAGCCGGGCGATGCCGGCGGACGTGAACAGGGCGTCGTCCTCGTAGGCCGCGAGCACCACGGCGCTCGAACCGAAGGCCCGCGAGATCCGCCGGTAGGGGACGAGGGACGGGTCGGAGCGATCGAACATCGTGTCGATCGACTTCACGAACTCGAGTCCCCGGGAACGTTCCACCGACACGACCGTCAGCAGGACGGCTGCCATCGCGAGCAGGGTGCGGTGAGAGACCAGCCAGCGGGCGACCCGATCGGCGACGGGGCGCATGAGTGAATGGGTCCGGGGGGAAGGGGGGGTGGATGCGGGAGAGGGCGGATGCGGAGGGCGGGCGTCCTCGGGCGGGCGCGCAGCGGGCGGCGGAGGGGCCAGGTGGCGACCGCGGCGACGCATCTTACCGGGAGCGCCGGCACGGTGTCACAGATTCCCCTCGATGCCGGCGCCGGCCTGGCCGGAAGCCCGCAGTCTGCGTGGTTTTCATTCCGACGTGGTCACCGAGCAGCGCCACCGACCGATGGCCAAAGGAGCCGCCATCCCTTCACGGTAACTGCCGCGAAAGACTGGACTTGCAACGCACAAACAGCGGCCCCGACGCCTTGACCCGCGCGTTTTTTCGTCTCTATAGTCCCGCGCTTTTTGAGTCGGCGGCGCGGTGCGCGCCGTCGGCAGCGTCACACTCACGGGCCACTGCTTGCATTCAGCCATGCCACCCCCGGGTTCGGGATCACCATCCTGGCTGGGATCGCTGCGCGCCCCGGCCGACCGGAGGCTCGCGCTCCTGGCCTGTGCGCTCGTGGTCGCGGCGGCACGTTTCGCGACGCCGGTGCGAGCCGCACCCATCGTGCCCGTGGAGGCTGCGGCATCGGATGGGGGAACTGCCGGGGCGCTGGCTGCACTGCCGGCCCGCGGGCTCGCCGCCGCGCTGGCCGAGGCCGGGCGGATCGAGGTGCCGGCGGCCGATCCGACGGATCAGCTCGCGATCAAGGCCACGCAGGCGTCCCGGTGGACCGAGGGCGTGTATGACGTCTGGCATCTCACCGGTGGCGTGCGGATCGCGCAGGGCGCGACTGCGGTGACGGCCCACGAGGCGGTGGTGTGGATCGAGCAGACCGGCGCGACGGATGTCGGCGTGGAGTCGCCCGCGGTGCGGACGGTCGTGGTGCGGATGGCGGGCGACGTGGAACTGCGAGGCGGCGGCGCCGCCCAGGTGCGCGGGCCGCGATGGGCCGGGCGGTTCTGGATGGCTCGTGATCCGGCGCTCGATTTCGCCAGTGTCGTGCCCGCCTCGGGCCTGCCGCCCGTCTACGAAGCCCCGGCCGAAGTCGTGCTCCTGCCGTCGGTGGATGATGGCCAGCCCGCCGCGCCGGCGGAGAGCCCGATCGAGCAGGCCCAGTTCAGCGAGTTCGGGGCCGCACCGACGCCCCAGGTCGCCGTGGCCGCGCCGGCGCGAAGGATGCGGGCGTTTCCACGGTCGGGCATGCCCTCGAACATCCGGTGGTTTCCCAGCCCCGCCGGCGGTGACGAGTGGATCGCCGTGATCACGTCCGGTGTGAACCTCGTGGTCGATGGCGTCGATCCGGCCGGCCCCCTCGACATCTCGGCCGACCGTCTCGTGATCTGGACCCGCGGCCAGGCCCAGCCCGATCTCGATGGATCGGCAGCCCAGTCGGCCGACACGCCCCTGGAACTCTACATGGAGGGCAACGTCATCTTCCGCCAGGGGCAGCGGGTCGTCGAGGCGATGAGCATGTTCTACGACGTGCCCCGGTCGAGCGGGGTGATCACCGGTGCCACCGTGCTGACACCGGTCGATAACTATTCGGGGCTGGTACGGCTGCGTGCCGACGTCATCCGACAGGTAGATCGCAGCCGGTTCATCGCCCAGCGGACCGGGCTCACGTCGAGCCGGCTCGGTGTGCCGACGTGGGAATTTCGATCGCGGGAATTGGAGTTCACCGACGAGCAGGTGCCGGTGCCGGGACCGTTCGGTGAGACCACGATCGATCCGGCCACCGGCGAGCCAGACGTGGCCCACCAGCAGTTCATCACCAGCCGTGGCAACACGGTGACACTCGGCGGCATCCCGGTGCTCTGGTGGCCGGTGCTGGCAACCAACGCCCAAAAGCCGACCTTCTACATCAACAATGCCCAGGTCAAGAACGACCAGATTCTCGGCACCCAGGTCCTCACCAGCTGGGACGTGTTCCAAGTGTTCGGCGTGCGGCGGCCACCGGCGGGCGTGGATTGGGATTTCGATGTCGATTATCTCTCGCTGCGCGGCCCGGGTTTCGGCACGTCGCTGCTCTACGACCGACCGCAGTTCCTTGGTCTCGGCACGCCGGCCAACGGCATCGGCGACGCCTGGTTCGTGGTCGATCACGGCATCGACAACCTCGGTCTCTACCGCCGCGATTACATCTATCCCGGGTATCCGTCCGACACGTTCCGGGGTCGCGCCTTCTGGCGGCACCGCCAGGACCTCGGGGGCACCACCGACAGCTTCTTCGGGGGATGGCAGGCCCGCGGCACCGCCGGCTGGATCAGCGACATGAACTTCCTCGAGGAATACTACGAGGCCGAATGGGAGGAGGGGTATGAGCAGCGGACGTGGCTCGACCTGCGGCGACCGGTCGACAACCGCGAACTGCGGCTCCTGACGAGCATCCGCGTCGATCCCTTCTTCACCCAGAGTGAGTGGTGGCCGCGGCTCGACCACTACACGCTTGGCCAGCCGCTGATTCGCGACGCCGTGACGTGGTATGAGCACTCGGGCGTCTCCTACGTGCGGCAGTCACTGCCACAGCAGCCGATCGCCGGACAGGGACTCGACGTCTGGACGCTCCTCCCCTACGAGAACAACGTGATCGGGGAGCGGCTGGCGACACGGCACGAGCTCGATCTGCCTTTCCAGGCCGGGGCGGTGAAGATCGTGCCCTACGCCCTCGGGGAACTGGCCCACTGGGGCGAGGATCTCTCGCAGCAGCCGATCGATCGGGCGTACGGGCAGGTCGGTATCCGTTCGAGCCTGCCGCTATGGCGGACCGACAGCGACGTGGAGAGCCAGCTGTGGAACCTCCACGGCCTCGCGCACAAGGTGGTGTTCGAGGCGGAGTTTTCCTACGCCGATTCCACGCAGAGCGTGGATCAGTTTCCGCTCTATGACCAACTCGACGACGACACGATCAACCAGTATCGCCGCAACATCCCCTACTGGGATTACGGCGTGCCGCGCAGCACGGCGCCGGGCGACCTCGTGTTTGGGTCCGACTTCAAGTACGACCCGCGAACCTATGCGATCCGTCGCGGCAGCGGCAGCTGGGTGACCGGCCCCACCGAAGTGGTCGACGACCTGACGGCGTTCCGGGTGGCCGCCCACCAGCGATGGCAGACGAAGCGTGGTCCGATCGGCAACCGGCGGATCGTCGACTGGATCACGTTCGACGTCGATGGCGAGTTCTTTCCCACCACGAGCCAGAACTTCGGCCAGGTGATGGGCCTGTGGCAGTACGACCTGCGCTGGCACGTCGGCGACCGGACCACCGTTCTCTCCTCGGCCGACGTCGATTTCTTCAGCGGCGGCCAGCAGCTCTACACCGTGGGGGCCTTCCTCAACCGGACGCCACGAGGGAGCTTCTTCATCGGTTTCAACGAGTTTGGCGGGCCGATCAACGCCAGCGTGCTGGCCGGCTCGTACACCTACCGGATGAGTCCGAAATGGGCCAGCTCCTTCGGCTCGGCGATCGACCTCACCGGCCGCAACATCGGGCAGCGGTTCGAGCTCGTGCGGATCGGCGAATCCTTCCTGATGACGTTCGGCTTCAACGTCGATTACAGCCGCAACAACGTCGGCGTGACGTTCAATCTCGAGCCGCGGTTCCTCTCCCGCACCCAGTTCGCCAGCCGTACCGGACTCGACGTGCCGATGGCTGGGGCCTACGGGCTGGAGTGAGTTCGGCCGGCGCGCGTGGCGGCCCAGCCAGCGAGCACGATGGCCAGCACCGCGTAGCCGGCGGCCATCTCCAGCGGCCCGCGGCCGACGGCCTCCGTCGGCAGGGGGCCCGGCGACCAGGGCAGGAAAAGCCGGCCGTCGACGAAGGGTGAATGGATGATGCCGAACAGGGAACAGGCCGCCGCGGCCAGGCACCAGATCGCCGCGGCCCACAGCTTCCGGTCGATGAGCGCTGCCAGCAGGCCCGCCCACAGCAGGCTCGTGACGATGAAGCCCGAGGCGAGGAGCCGCATTGAGAAGAGGTCGCGGGCCAACGGTCCGACCGGCACGGCGCCGGCGGCGACGAGCTTGTCGGCATGGATCGTGACCAGTGCGACCAGCGCGGGCACGCAGGCGATGGCCACGGCCGGGTAATGGCGCTGCGGTGTGGCGTGAAAACTCTGCGCCGTGATCTCCAGGCCGATGAACACCAGGATCGGCAGGATCGCGGGGCCCGGGATGGCCTGGTAGAGGTAGGCGAACGTGCCGGTGAGGCCCGCCAGGCCGATGAAGAGGGCCGTCGCC
>CAZONY010000072.1:0-3231 GCA_964581215.1 uncultured Chitinophagaceae bacterium
ATCGAGCAGCCGCGCGACGAGCGCGTCGTAAGCAGCCGGGGAATGGTCGTTCTCGAAGGCGGCCACGTCCTCGGCGGTGGGCGGCAGCCCGGTGAGGTCGTAGGTGAGCCGACGGACGAGCGACCGCGGATCAGCCTCGGGGGCCAGCGTCTTGCCCGCCGCGCCGGCGGCCGCGAGCAGGAAGCGGTCGATGGGATTCGGCAGGTCGCCCCCGGGCACGTCGGGCCGTTTGACGGGCTTCCATGCCCAGTGGCTCATGCGGCCATCGTCGGTCGAGCCGGCCAGTTCGTCGGGCCAGGCCGGGCCGGCGTCGATCCAGGCCGCGAGCGTGGCGATCTGCTCGGGCGAGAGCGGCGGCACGTCGCTGTCGCCGGGCGGCATCCGCAGGTCGGGGTCGGGATGGCTGACGTGCCGGATGAGCGCGCTCTCGGCCGACTTGTGCGGCACGATCGCGGCCTCGCCGCTGTCGCCCCCCTGGATCGCGACGGCGCGGACGTCGAGCCGGTAGCTGCTCGTCTGGTCGTCGGGCCCGTGGCAGGAGTAGCAGTGCTTCGCGAAGATCGGCTGCACGTCGCGGGCGTAGTCGGGCCCGGCCGCCGACGCCAGGACGGCGCACAGCCACAGGCCGACGCCCGCGGCCCCCTGCAGCACGAACTTTCCAATCCAACGATTCATGGCGCTCTCTGCGGTCAGGCCCACGATCAGCGGCCAGCCGGCAACTCCTTTCGCAGCGTCCGTTCGGCCAGTTTCATGTGGCGGATCATCGCCTCCCGCGCCGCCTGTGGATCCCGCGACCGCACGGCCTCGAGCACGGCGGCATGCTCCTTGATGCCGGACCGCACACCCCTGACCTCGATCGCCTGGCGGCGGAACTCGCGCAGCAGGGCCTCCAGCGACTGAAGCAGGATCGGAAACAGAGGATTACCGGTGGCCTCGGCGAGCACGCGATGAAACTGCACGTCGGCATCGACCTGCCGGTCGACCGTCGTGCCGTCGCGCATCTCGTCAACCGTCGCAGCCAGGCGGACGAGATGCTCCGGGGTGGCCTTCTCCGCCGCGATCGCCGCGATCGCCACCTCCAGCACCCACCGCACCTGCATCAGGTCTTCCATGCGGCCGGCCCGGCCGAGCGACTGGCCGAGCATCGAGACCGTGGCCGTCGAGTCGGTCGCCGCCACGAGCGGCCGCTTGCCCTGAAACACCTCGACCAGCCCCTGGGATCGCAGCACCCGCATCGCCTCGCGGATCACCGTCATCGAGACGCCGAAACCGATGGCGAGCTTCTCGGCCGCGGGCAGTTCGCCGCCCACCGGGTAATCGCCCCGCACGATGGCCTGCCGCACCTCCTCGACCACATGGTCAACGAGCGCCGTGCGACCCGGCGGCGACCGCCACGGCGATGCGCGACCGGTCGATTCAGCTGCGCGACCACTCATGCATCGCTCTCCTTGGGCTGCCTCTACCCTTCACATATATGATAGGTCTGAGGCGTCCGCAAGGGCAACGGGGCCTCGCCCGCCACCGCCTCTCCGACGACGTCGGGCTACATTGGGAGGCGGGGCGTTCGGCCGGTCTTCCCACCGTCTGCACACAGCTGCCGGCCGTCGCGCTCCACCGGAGCGGAACCATGCGCCGTCTGTTGAGGATCGTGTCCGTCGTCATCGCGGTCGCCCTGCCGCTGCGCTACGGTGCGGCCAACGAGCCGGCGCGTCGCCCCCCGAACGTCGTCGTGATTTTGGCCGATGACCTCGGCTTCTCCGATCTCGGATGCTACGGGGGCGAAATCGACACGCCGCATCTCGACCGGCTCGCGGCCGGCGGGCTCCGCTACACGCAGGGCTACAACACCGCACGCTGCTGGCCATCTCGAAGCGCGCTGCTCACCGGCTACTACGCCCAGGCGATCCGTCGTGACGCGCTGCCCGACGGCGACTGGGAGCACCGGGGCGGCGCCGCATTGATGCGGCCCGCGTGGGCGCGGCTCCTGCCGGAACTGCTCGCACCGGCCGGCTACGTCAGCTATCACTCCGGGAAGTGGCACATCGCCGGCGACCCGCGACGGCAGGGCTTCGCCCGATCGTTCGAGTGGGCCTGGATGCAGAGTGGCACCGAGGACGACTACTTCGATCCCGCGGGCGTTCGGGTCGATGGCGAGCCGCTCGAAGCCGAACCGGATTTCTACATGACGACGGCCATCGGGGAGCACGCGGTCGCGTGCCTCCGGGACCACGCGTCTGGTCATCCCGGCCGCCCGTTCTTTCAGTACGTCGCCTTCACGGCCCCGCACTTTCCGCTCCACGCACCGCAGGATCTCGTCGCCAAATATCGCGCCCGCTACGCAGCTGGATGGGACGCGGTGCGGCGGGCACGGTGCCTGCGGATCCGCGAGCAGGGGCTGGTGGCGGGCGATCCGTCGGCCCCCGAGCCGGACGTCGGCCCGCCGTATCCCCCCCGCGCCCGCACGCTGGCGCAGCTCGGCCCCGGTGAGACGGATCGACCGCTGCCCTGGGACTCGCTCACGCCCGAGCAGCAGGAGTTCCAGGCCACGAAGATGGCGATCCACGCCGCGATGGTGGAGATGATGGATCGCGCGGTGGGTGCGATCGTGAGCCAACTGAAAACGATGGGGGCGCTCGACGACACCTTCATCCTGTTCGCCAGCGACAACGGCGCGTCGGCAGAGATGATGATCCGCGGCAAAGGCCACGATCCAGCGCTCCTGCCCGGGGCCTCCGGCACCTACCTCTGCCTCGGGCCGGGTTGGTCCACCTGCGCGAATGCCCCCTTCCGCCGCCACAAGACATGGGTTCACGAAGGAGGCATCGCCACGCCGTGGATCGTCCACTGGCCGGCGGGCCTCGCCGACAGGGGGGAACTGCGGCGCCAGCCGGTGCACGTGATCGACGTGGTGCCGACGGTGCTCGAACTTGCCCATATCGCTCCCCCGACCGTTCATGACGGCCGGCCGGTTCCTCCGCTGCATGGAAAGAGCTTCGCCGCATCGCTGGCCAACGCCGACGCCCCGCCGGCGCACGAACTGCTCTGGTGGTGCCATGACGATCACCGGGCGGTGCGCCAGGGCGACTGGAAGCTCGTGGCCTCGCGCGGGCATGCCTGGGAACTCTACGACCTGTCCGCCGACCGGTGCGAAACGCGGGATCTCGCGGCCGCCGAGCCGCGGCGGGTGGAGGCTCTCGAACGGGAGTGGACGCGGATCGCGAAGGAGTGCGC
>CAZONY010000072.1:3331-10129 GCA_964581215.1 uncultured Chitinophagaceae bacterium
AGCGGGCGGGGCCGGTGGTTTCTGCTCAGCAGGGGGCGGCTCCGGCTTGGGCCTCGAGTCAGGCTCGCGAGGCACCGTCTCGAACACCTTCCACTCCACGGCATCATCGACCAGCGGATCGGGAAGAGGGCCATGCGCAAAGGTGTAATCGGCCGGAAAATACCTGTCGCCGATCCCGCCCCGGCGGCGCAGGGCCGCCGCCCGCAGGAGGGCGGCGAAGGCTTCGAACCGCGCCACCTCCCTGGTGGCGATACCGCCCGGAAGACCGGACTTCGACCAGTCGCGTTCCCAAGCCTTGGCCTCGGCGACGAGCGTATCGAGGCAGCCGATGCCTGGCGGGGGCACGCCATCCGGCGGATCCGCTGCCGAGGCCGCCGCCAGGAGCAGCATGAGGCCGTTGCGCCGTGCGACCAGTGCGGCGGCCGGATCGCCCCCCGCCGCCGCGAAGTATTCTCGAGCCGCGGCGCCAAAGGCGTCTCGGGCACCGGGCTCATCCCCCGTTTCGAGCCGCTGCCATCCCAGCAGGAAATCACGGGCCAGGTGCGGGGGCTCTGTCGGGGGATCGGGCACGAGCAAACCGAGGTCCACGTGCAGGCCCTTGTCGTCCGTGAAGGATGCCGGCGCGAGCTGGAAGGGTGCGATCAGCGTCGTCCCCCGCCACAGGCCAAGGCCCCCATCAACGCGGGCCGCGGCCTTCTCGGCCAGCCACGCCGCCAGGCCCGTGGCCGCCGATGATGCTGCGACCGGGGTGATCTGATCCGGGGCCGTGCCCTCCGCGCGAGTCTCGAATTCGAGCTGCTCGACCGTCGCGGTGATCCTGGCGCGGAGGTCGGTGATTTCGGCGGGCAACTGTTCTTCCCGCAGGCGACTCGCCAGGGCGACGGCCCTGTCGATCACCGGCAGCGTGCAGAACCGATGCCGCTCGATGCTCCGTCTCCACACCCACCGGGCAGCCGCATCCCGCCCCGCGGCACGGAGCACGGCCCCCTGCTCCGCCTCGGCGATCACCGCCAGCAGCGCATCCTCCCCCCTGATGCGAAGGTCGCTGACGAACCGCGCGATCTCCTCTGCCGACGGCTCCTGGCCGCCGGCGGCGGCCCCGGGTGGCGCCAGCGGCGGAGCCGCGTCGAGGTGATCGACGAGATCCCGATAGATCACGAGGGCCGTGGGGAAACGTCGCAGCCTGGCAGCCTCGCGGGCGGTTCGGAAATGAATGGCCAGCAGGCCCAGTCGCGCGGCCCGGTCGTCGCGGGCAGCCAGGGCGGTACGCGAGTAGGCGTCGAGGAGTTTGTCGAGCAAGGCACGGCGGCCTTCGTCGGCATCGATCCACTCCGGGAAGGTCCGCGCCTCGGGAGGCCCTGGGGATGCCGGGGTGGTCGATGCGGCAGGAACGGCCTTCGCGGCGCTCAGCGCAGGAAGGCACGGGTGCCAGGCCAGCACGTTGGTGGCAAACGCGGCCACCCTGGCCCGCATCCCCTCGTCCATGGCGCCGGTGGGGAGGTCCGACGGATCGACGGGGTTTCCCGTGGCCAGGAGACGAACCGAAAACGGCCGCTCGGGCGGCGGCAGAGCGGCGGGCGATGCGGGGGGCTGCGGCGCGGCCGCCTGGGCTCCCGGAGGGCCGAAGAGCGCGGCGTCGGCGACGACGCGGGTGCGGCCGGCGATCAGATGGCGAAATCCAAACCGGTTCTCCCGCTCGACGAGGTCGGCCACGGGGGTCATCGGCACATTCCAGTTGCGTTCGGCGAGCATAGCCTGACCGATGGCCGCGACGTCGCGGCGTTGCTTCTTGGCGAGCCTTTTGAGCAACCCCTGCACCTGCAGCGGAACATACTGGGGTTTTTCCATGCTCTTGCGGAGTTCGGCCAGCGATTCGGGCGCGTCGTAGCCGACCTCGTCGAGGATTTCCAACAGCACCCGGCCGGCGTCCGTCGCCTGCAACAGGGGCATGGGGATCGCCTCGAGCGACATCGGGGCGTGGAAGGACAGCCCGCCATCCTCGAGCACGAATCCGCACCGCTCGGGCGGGGTGGCACTGAAGGCGAGCATGCGGCCGTCAGCGAGCATGAGTCGCGGCGGGCCGTCGGCATGTCGCAGGAAGTTTGGTTCGGCAGGCAGGCCCTTCTCGTCGCCCACGACGATGACCGGATTGAAGGCCAGGCACAGGTCCGCGAGGGCGTGCCTGAACTTGTCCCGGCTGAGGGAAAACTCTTTGACGCGTGCCGCGACGGCTGGATCGGTGGGCAGCCATGATTCGTCATCGACCAGGGCGGCGAGAAACCGCGGCTCGTTGCTCGACGTGCTGAACGTGGCCTTGGCGAGCTTGCCCAGATTGGTCACGGCGAGCCGGCGGGCCCCGCCTTCGATGAGCCGATGCACGTCGGCGACGCTCGGCTCGAAGAAGCCGACCGTTTGGGGGCCCAGTTCCAGCGACTTTATCGGCCGCATCGCCCCGAGGATCGCGGCGGCATCCGTGGCCGTCGGCGGAGATTCGCCCGACGCGGGAGGCCGCCAGAGCACGATCACCCGCTTCCCCTGCCACTCGCCGGAAGGGCCGCAGCGAACGATCGCCGGCTTGGCCGGCTCGCCCGGCGCGGAGACGTCGATCAGCAAGTCACGGCCGCCCATCAGCCGGAGCGGAGCCGATCTCGCATCGAAGCCGGCGAGAACCGGCACGAAGAGCTGGCTCCATTCGAGGTCGGCGAGCACGCGGAGGGAGTCCCGGGCCCGCATCAGATCGACGGCCGCATGCCAGGGCATCAGTGGCCCGCCCGAGGGAAGTGCCGCCTGCCGGAGTTGGTCGAGCCGCGCCTTCATGACGGGTCGTGCCTCGACCCGCAGAAAGGCCTCGTCAGCGGCGGGCGACTCGAGAAAAGCGAGCATCGGCGCGATGCCGGCCTGACACGGATCGCGATCACGGGCGATCGTCAGGGCGGCGCGGAGCTCGGTCACCGTGGCGACCTGATGCGAGCTGCCCTCCGTCCAGGCGTCGGGATGGATGGCGAGTGCCTGGTGGGCCATGACGAACAACTGCGTTGCCAGATCACCGAATACCGGGCCGTCGGGCTGCGCGGCGAACGGCTTCCACGCCGCCCGCAGGAGGTCGCACGCCGCACGTGAGTCGAGGCCGCCGGTCGCTCCATCGCCCTCCGCCACACCGGCCACGTCGCGGATCGCCCGCATTCCGACGGCCCAGGGCGAATCCTTGTCGGCTGATTCGAGGAGCGCGAGCCGCTCGCGGCGGGCCTGTTCGACGGCGGAACCATCCTGTTGGCTGCGGAAGGCCCTGGCTTTCTCGTGCAGGGCCTCAAGCGACTCCCCGAAATCGGCCCGGGCCGTCGCCGCCACGGCCGCAACCGCAAGGCAGAGGCACTGGAGAAGAAAGGGCCGCATGGCCATCGGTGAGCCCAGGACGACGCGATCCGTGACGGCATCGGTCGGAGGAACATGCCGCCGACCCTTTCGGAGAATAGGTTGGCCGAGGGCAGTTTCGCAAGCAGATTGCCGCGACCGTGGACGCCGCCGTCGAGATCAGCCGGCCGACGGATTCATGGCTCCGGGGGCGTCCACGCCACGATCTCGAACGAGCCGAACAACGCCGCCCCGCCATTGCGGCCGCTGCGCTCCAGGCCGATCCGCCGGACGGGCCCGATGTCGGCGGCCTCGATGGTGCAGGCCCTCGTGAAGGTGTTCGCCCGGTCGGCGACACGCACGCTCAGCCGCACTACACCGTCTTCCCGACGCTGCACGTCGATCGTCATGTCGTGGATCGCGCCGCCGCGCGGGGTGAACATCTGCTGATTCGGCACGATCGCGGCGTGGTTATCCACTCGCTCGATGCGAAACGCCCCGTCCTGCATGCCGGGATGAAAGAGCACCCGCACGTTGCCCACGGAAACACCCACATGCCAGGCGCCCGGCATGTCGCCGTCGCCCCCGACGGCCGCCTTCACCCGGAACGTCGGTGGAAAGACAGGCTCACCCAGCGCCCCCACCGCCGTGATGCACAGCCGCTGGTCGCATTCGGGTCGATCGCCGTGAAGCCGCAACACGCCTCCTGCCACCGACGCGCTGGCGGCGGCATCGGTCTTTTCGCAAGCCAATCGGTGGTATGCCTGCTCGATCTCGGGTGCGTCTTCGTCGAACGACTCGGCGAAGATGATCCCGAACAGCGTCGGCTCGAGTCGGCGGCGCCCCACGACACCCCAACGCGGCGAGCCGGCCGCCCAGGCGTGCCAAAGCGGAACGGTCGCATCGAGATCCGTTTCCGGGTGGCCCGCCGCCGGGATGCCCGAGACCTGCTGGAGCAGCCAGCCGGCCGACAATCGGACGCCCTGGTCATCCGCCGTCACCAGTTCCAGGAGCGCGGCGACCGCCTCCCTCGGTGTCCGATCCAGCAGCGCCCTGGCCGCCGCCAGCCGCACCCGGGCCTCGGCAGCCTGCAGATACGGCGACAGAAAATCGACCGCCGCCTCGCCGACGGCCACTTCCAAGGCGGGTATCGCCATCTCGCGGAGCAGCAGGCTTGGTTGCTCGATCGCCCGGCGCAGGTCCGCCGCATCGGCCGGGCCGGCACAGCACCAAAGGGCCTCGCACCCCGCCCCGCGAGCCAGTGCCTCGGGCAGGTGTGGCAACACCCGCAGCAGCAGGCCGGTCGCCTGGGGCGTCGGCGAGTCCTTCAGCCACTGCAAGGCTGCCGCCAACGCGGCCTCGTGACGACACCTGCCGCCCCGGCTCCACCCGAGCAACACCTCCCCTGCCCGATGCGCTACTTCCAGGTCGGGGCTCTTCTGGGCCGACCGCAACTGCGGCACGGCCAGGGGGCAGCAGCCGAGTAATTCTCGCGTCGCCCGTTCGCGTTGGTAGTAACGGTCATCCCCGAGCTGCTTCACCAGAGCCGTGATTCGGGCGAGCTGTTCCGGCGTTGGCTCGTACCGAGCCAGCAGCGCCGACACGCCGGCCGCACTCGGCTCGATCCCGCAGCGCTCCAACACCGCGGCCGGGGGTTCGCCGGACGGGCCCGCGATTTCCGCCGCCTGCACCGCACCTCCGCAGACGAAGACCCAGGCGAAAACGGCACGCGCGATCATGGTGGGGCCTGGAGGCGACACTGACTATCTTTCCGAGTCTATACTTCCCGCATGCGATCGCTTCGAACCATCGCCCAGACCACGTTCCTCGCGGCTGCCCTGCTGGGCGCCGCGACGGCGGCCGGCCAGCCCGCGGCAGACTCCCCGGCGGGGCCCGCGGCCGTCGATCAGGCCGCCCCGGAGGAGGCGGCCCCCGAGCCTGATCGTCATCCCGAACTCATCCGGCTCTCGCCACGGGAGGAAGTGTGGATCGATCCGGTTCGGAAGGAAGTCGTGGTCGGGGGCAAGATCGCGTTGGATACCGGCCCGATCGAGGTGTTCGCCTGTCCGGCCGGCACGAAGGATCATGAGGCGATCGTGGCCTCGAAGAGCTCAGCCAAGCTCGTCCATGCGGGACTGCTCGTGATCGGTCTCGAGCCGGGCCACCCGGCCTCGTTCAACCCGATTTTCCAACCGGCCGAGGGGCCGGCGGTCGAGCTGCGGCTGCGGTGGAAGGATGCCGAGGGCAAGGATCAGGAGCGACCGGCGCGGGAACTGATCCGGGATGTCGCCACCGGCGAGCAGCTTGGCATCGACTGGGTCTTCGTGGGAAGCCACTGCTGGCGGAATCCGGAAGACGGCAGCCAGATCTACCAGGCCGACGGCGGCGACATGGTCTGTGTGTCCAACTTCCCGGAAGCCATGCTCGATCTGCCGATCGAGAGTTCCCCGACGAACGGGGAGTTGATGTTCGAGGCCTTCGAGGGCCGCGTGCCGCCGTCCGGAACGGTCGTCGAGATGGTGCTTTCGAAAAAAGCCGTGGCCGCCCCCGCTCCGTAGCGGCCGGTCTGCCTCTATGCGGGGCCGTGGTTCGTCGATCGGACGTGAACCGTCAACTCCCGCAGATAGTCGAGCGGATAGATGCCGCTGTCGTGACCGTCGGAAAAGTTGATCTTGTAGGCATACTGCCCGACGGGGCTCATGCCGGCGATCGCGAGCGGGGCGAGATCCTCCGGCGAGAGCACCGGCAGGAGCCCCGCGCCCGCCGCCGGCTCGACCCGCTGTTCCCGGCACGAGGCGCAGGGGCAGGCATCGCGCAGCTGCCGCGGTGTGGCGGCCCCCGCGGCCCCGTCGCTCCAGGTGATCTCGACGGCGCCGTCGTCGCGGCGGCGAATCGCGGTGGGAATCGGATGGCTCATGCGTGGAGTCGCCTCGTCGCGCGGGATCGATCGTCGATCACCCGCCGGCCCTTGCCCTCGAACCGCGGCAGGCTTCCCAGTGGTGCCGTGACCACGTCCACCCGCAGCCCGAGCCGCACCTGGAGTTCACGGGCCACGCGGCCCGGAGCGTCGAGATGATCTTCGATCTCCAGCAGCATGGTATCGAGGCTGTCGCGACTGGCCACCGTGAGACGGTATTCGACGATCTCGGGAAAGCTCCGAACGATGTCGTCGATGGCCGATGGAAAGATGTTGATCCCGCGGACGACGAGCATGTCGTCGGTGCGGCCGAGCACGCCCCCCGCGAGCCGCACCCACGGGTAGGCACCGGCGGCCACCTCCGCATCACCGGGCCAGAAGGGCCGCACGAGGTCGCCGGTGCGATACCGGATCACCGGGGCTCCGGCACGGCCGAGCGTCGTGAGCACGAGTTCGGAGAGTTCGCCCGCCGCGGCCGGCTTCCCGGTCTCGACCGACAAATACTCCGGGTGGAACCAGGGCTCGATGAC
>CAZONY010000073.1:0-2635 GCA_964581215.1 uncultured Chitinophagaceae bacterium
ATTGGATGCCATGAAACGGAAGACGTGGGTTTTTCTCGGGATTGGCGTTGCGGCATTCGGCGTGTACGCCGTGATGACGGGTGGGGCGGCTGTCTCCAACATCAGCGACTTCGGCGGCCAAAGGGACATTCGGCTGGTGGGGGGTCTCAAGACCGATGTGTGGTTGGCGCCGCAGTCCACCAGCTTCGGAGTGCCTTTCGTCTTCCACTACTACGGCGCGGGCAGACCGTTCGGCTTGCGAGTCCAGATTTGGGACGATAGCAAGCAGTATCAGTCGATCGAAATAAATGAGATTGTGCTTGAGTACCAAGACGGTGAGGTGGTTCAAACGAGCGATGTGTGGTCACGGCAACTCAAGCCATACACACAATACAACAGCTCATCGTCGGGCATTATCCAAACCGAGATGTTTATGCTTAGCGATCAGATCGAAGGGTTGGTCGTGCGGCACGAAAACGTCCGGATCACGCTCAAAGGGTGGTTGATGAAAGTAGGCGGTGAGCGTGTGGCGTTCGAGGTCTCGGAGTCCTTCAAAGCTGAGTCGAGGTCGGGCATCACAACTTTCTGGGAAGTGCTTGCTGGCTGTTAGGCCGAACCAGGCGACTATGATGTCGTGGGCGTGTCAAGTCAGTTCATGATCTCCTCCTCTCCTTGTCTTCCTCCCTCATGGGATGCCTGATGCCGAAGGTATCGGGGTGGTGGTAGGAACCGGGCTCAGTCGACTATTCGCGATCTCGGAGGCATGCTCCGGTCGCAAGGATCACATACGAAGCCCGAGGCCGCATTCGTTCAGGGCAGCGTGAGATGCAGCAGATGTGCGTCTCCGCTCGAAAAAGTTTCGCGGTCACTCGGACAGTCCTCAGATCCATACTCCACCCGATGTTCGGATACGGTGGCGTTCAGGCCGCTTGCACCTCGTTGACACACCGCGGCTTGCCGCTTCGAAGAATCGCCCAGGCGCGAACAAGCAGCTTGCGGGCGAGGGCAATGATCGCCTTCTTCTTGGAAAGCCCGTTGGATTGAAGTCGCAGCCAGACGTCACGTGCCCAGGCGTTGTACCGCAGGCTGCACCAGGCACACTCCACCATGGCTGATCGCAGAAGTCCCGGGCCACGACGGGTGATGCGACCTCGGCGGTCTGTCTCACCACTCTGAAACTGTCGTGGCACCAAGCCCGCGTAGGCACTGACTTCATCGGCACTCCGAAACCGCTTGGCCTCGGGCAGGTGGGCCACGATCACTTCCGCCGTGCGGATACCGACACCCGGGATCGAGACGAGGAGGGCAACGCGAGGATCTCTCTTGGCAATCGTGTCGAGCCTCGTCTCGATGACACGGATCTGCTCCTCCAGGGCGCGATGCCGCTCGAGCATGACCGTGAGCTCACCACGCCAGAGGTTGTCCGGACCGCACTCCGCCAGTGGGAGAGCAAGCGTGGCAAGACCGTTGAGACCGGCCTCTGTCCAGGCACTGAAACCACGCGGTGACGAGAGTCCCTGGGAAACCAAAAGGCTGCGGATACGGTTCTGGCACCGAACGCGTTCCGACACGAGCCGCTTCCGCAAACCGATGAGTGACTTCCACTGGCGGCTGACACGGTCCGGGATGCAAACCGGATCGATCTCACCGACGGCTGCGAGACGTGCCAGCTTGAGGGCGTCGTCACGGTCGGTCTTGCGCTTCACCCGCTTCCACTGCCAGGCTGCCCCCGTGGTACTCGCAACGAGAGCAGGAAGACCAAGCGTCTCGCACAGGTCATGGACCCAGCCAGCTTGGGAGCAGGCTTCGAAGACGACGGTGCCTACGGGCTCACGCATGAGCTCACGCTGGATGTCATCGGGTGTGCTGCGAACCGTGCGGTACTCAGCAACACGGGTAACCGGGTCGTACCAGCACAGAACGCTGTTGAAGCGACCGAGATCGAGGGCGAGAATGGTGTCCGTCTTCATGGCATGTCTCCTCGAGAAGGAAAGGGGCTCCGTGTTCACGGTAGCCCACGACATGCATGGATTCTTTAGCCCAGATAACAGCCGTTGGCACCAGCGGGCTCGAGAGGTATACTGACGTCCATGAGTACCGTCGAAGAAATCGAAGCCGCTATTCAGCAGTTGTCCCCGGACGACATGGCGGCCTTCCGCGCTTGGTACGCGGAGTTTGATGCGGCTGCGTGGGATCACCAGATCGCCGCAGATGACGCTGCAGGTCGGCTTGATTGGCTGGTCCAAGAAGCCCTCGACGACTTGGATGCGGGCCGCTGCACCGATCGATGAAGCATCGAGCAAGCCCGCGTTTCTGGCGTCACTATCGGGCTTTGCCGGATGAACTTCAGCAGTTGGCGGATCGTGGCTACCAGTTGCTGCTTCATGATCCGCGGCATCCGTCCCTGCATTTCAAGCGGATCGGAAGGCTTTGGTCGGCTCGAGTCGGACTGCATCATCGGGCTTTAGCGATCGAGCGCAGCGGAGAAATCGTCTGGATTTGGATTGGGAGCCACGCGGAGTATGACCTTCTGCTTCGACGCAGGGGCTAACCACGCAATGCAGCGGACTCGCGATAAATCGGTCGGTGTGGCTCGTCCAAGGTCGCGAGCCGCTGATTGCCAACGTTCTGCCATTTGAAAACCGATGCCGATTCC